>CBFHWX010000072.1:0-13826 GCA_965659445.1 Limisphaerales bacterium
TCCCTTTCGAAAGCCGGACTGGTTTACCGTCAGCGGTGAGTTTGAGTTCACTCAGGAAAAAATCACCTTTCGGCCCCTCATAATACGCACGCCCCGGTCCACCCTTGGGTAACCGTTCATCGGGTAAAACCTCGATTCTAAATGCAGTGATACCAGCAGGAAGGTCAGTTAGTTCCATCTCATAAATATCATGCTTGGCGGTATCGCCTTGCACAAAGATTGATCCATCATCCTGCAATTCCATCCAGCCGAGATTGGATTTAAAGCTTTTAGGCTTAAGCATTTTCCAAGAGAAGGCCTTTTCACGACCAACTTTCAGCCACGACCTGAATTTTACTTCATCCACTGAGAGTTCAGAGAATCTGCTGGCTATCTTTTTCAGCAAAACACCGCGTCGTTTGATTTGTTCATCCGTAATAACCGACAGCTCCGGTTCGGAGGCATTATTCATAAACGCCATCATCTCGTAGTATGAACGGTGCGGCACTGGATCAAATTTATGGGTATGGCACTGTGCACAACCTAAGGTCAGCCCAAGCCAGGTGGTGGCGGTGGTACTCACCCGATCGACCATCGCATAAAACCGAAACTCCAAGGGATCAATCCCTCCCTCCTCGTTGACCATCGTGTTGCGATGAAAGCCGGTGGCAATGCGCTGGGCCTGCGTGGCGTTGGGAAGCAGGTCACCGGCGATTTGCTCGATGGTGAATTGATCAAACGGCACATCGGCATTTAGCGCGTTGATCACCCAATCGCGCCAAGGCCAGATGGAACGCGGACGATCCTTCTCGTAGCCATTGGTATCAGCATAGCGCGCCAAGTCCAGCCACGGCTGCGCCCAGCGCTCGCCATAATGCGGACTAGTCAGCAGCCGATCCACTAGCCGTTCATAGGCGTCGGGCCACTTGTCCTTGATAAACGCTTGCGCCTCATCCGGCGTGGGCGGCAGGCCGATGAGGTCCAGCGACAGCCGGCGGATGAGCCGGTACCGATCGGCCGGAGGCGAAGGGACTCTCCCCTCCTTCTCTAATTGCAAAAGAATGAAATGATCCAGATCATTGCGCGGCCAATCAACCTGCTTCACCTTTGGCACAACGGGTATTTTAGGTGGAATAAATGCCCAGTGCTCGGTGTAAACTGCCCCCGCTTTCACCCAAATGCGAAGCATTTTCTTTTGCGCTACACTCAAAGGTTTTTTCGCTGCAGGTGGAGGCATCAATTCATCAGGATCGGTGTGATCAATTCGATCCAAAATTTCAGCAAACAAATCAGCTGACGGCCGCACATCCAGCCGCAACTTCGCCTTACGCGCCTTGTCATCAGGGCCGTGGCACTTAAAACAATGTGATGCCAGAACCGGGCGGATATCCCGCTGGAAATCTACGGCCATTAAGGAACCAACAGTCAAAATGACCATCGACAGCAATGAGCGAAAAGCGACCATTAAAACGTTTGATTATCCTTCATTGAACTATCACTTCCGTCGTTGGGGGATTTGGACAGATTTTTTCACTTCCGGGCTTTATAAATCAGTTTGCCCGAAGACTTGGCCGCCACAAAGTAGTGTAATACGGTATTGGTTTTGTCGTCTACGAGTCGCCAAACATGGCCTGCGTAGGTTTGTTGCTGAGTATGATCGGTGGGTCGCATTTCGGCTCCAAAAGAACGGGGGTTGCCGGTAAAATCAATCCACTCCAGACGAATGGAACGAGTGCTGGCATTGGAGATATAAATGCGTGTGCGATCAGGCGTGCGCGGCGAGCGCCAATTTTCCGACTTGGGCGAAATAAGCTGCAGCGTCAAGGCGTCGTCCGGCGCGAGGGACTCCAGCCCGGATTCGAACCGCTTGTACCACGCCTTGGATGGAGCACTCCAGGCGAAGGTGGGCGCTTTCTTGGCATCGTAGCCCTTGAGGTGCGTAGACGCGGGTTTGCGAGCCGCCGGACGTTGGTAGCGCCATTTGCCATCACCAAAAACTTCCTTCACGAGCGTGGCAAGGCGTGGATCGTATTGTTTCAGCTCAACGCGTGTGTTCACATGGTTGTGGTCGAAATCATTTTCTCGGTTGGTGCCAAACCATGACTGCACTCCCTCGGCCCAGTACTCGTAATGGTTGCGACCGGCATATTTTCCTTTCCAGAGCCGCTGCTTCACGGCGGCCTCATAAGTGGCCTCGAGCCGCTCATCAAAGGTGGGATCGGTTTCCGATAAACCCATCTGGTGAATGGCGTGGGCAAGTTCATGGATAAGAATATTTTCCTTTGAGTAGGGGTCTTTTGGGTAGAGCAGTAGATTTTCCTCGCCACAGCTTACAGCCGGCCGCTCAGGCGTGGCACCCAGACCACGCGCGCGCTTGTTCCAATAGAGCCGCGGCTGCAGGTCGCTATGTTCAGGGATCTGCGTGGTGTATTCGTTATGGGCCATGATGGCAAAACGTACTTTATTTTTCGCCATCGCCTTCAGGATATCGTCGCGTGGCCCGACCATTTGGCGGATGAGATACGCCGCCTCCAGCAGTGCGTAGTCCGAGACATTTTTTGACGACACAATCGAGAACCCGCCCAACTCCAAGTGCTTCTGGTAAAAAACATCAAGCTGGAGAGCCTTGCGAACCTTAGCAGGCGGAGCGTTAACCTTTGGTGCAGCTTGCAGACTGAATCCGGCAAACAGCACCGCGTAAGCTATTCCTCGATAAATTAGCATACCACCTGATAAATCGACGGCCTTCTATTGGCAAGCTATAACCCCAAGCAGGAAGGCGCACTACTGCCTTTGAATTGACCAAATTAAAAGGCATCAAACTGAACGCTGAACGGGTTAATTAATCGATTTGTGCGCCCGCAATAGCGGGGGACTTGTAGGCCTTCTTGATCAGCTTCTTAAGCGTAGGGAGGTGGACGTCCTCAAACTTCTTGAGATAGAGACAGGACTTGCCGATCTTGTGCTTGCCCAGTTTTTCCAGCAGCTCGGCTTGCTTCTCCAATTCGCAGTGCAGGTAGAGCACCAGATTTTGTTTGCGGGGAGAGAAGCCAACGTGGAACCAGTCTCCTTCGCTCATCTTGCCGCGGTAGTGGAAACTACCAAAGCCGACTATTGTCTTCCCCCACATGACGGCCGGCTCCCCGGTCAGCTCCTTCATCAGCTCCAGCACGGCCCAGCAATCGGTACGCTTTTGCGTATCCGTGATACCTGCAAGAAACTTGCCGACAACGGCATCGTTCTTTTTTGTTTTAAGTCCCATGCTCCAAATCCCACCACAGAGCCCAAACTTCCACCAGCTAGAAACGGCACATTCCAATCATACCACACTTCCTCTTGATCTCATCATGAATAGTCGCTTGCCTGCTGCGTCTATAAGTGTAGGATTGCTCAACTTAAACTGCATAGTTAGCCATGAAAAAAATTATTATTTCTCTCACTCTCGTACTCTCGGTGGCCTTCGTTTCCACGGCTGAACCAGCTAAGACCTTGAAGGTTGGAGACGCGGCTCCAACATTTAAAATTAAGGACACCAACGGCAAGCAGATCAACCTCACCAAGCTCACGGCCAAGGGGCCGGTGCTGGTACGTCTCACCTGCGGCTGCCTCGGCTGCGACCGCGAGCTGCCGTACTTTCAGGCACTCCACGAGGCCTACAAGAAGGATGGCATTCGGCTTGTCGCCATCTTCGCTGAGCCGGATGAAAAATTTGCAAAGTATGCGAAGACCAAGAAGCTGAACATGCAGTACGCGCTGGATCCGTCCAAAAACAGTTGGAAGGTTTTTAGCACCAAGACAATGCCGAGCAATTTCCTCATTGGCAAAGGCGGCAAGGTCGTTGCCATCAGCAAGGGCTGCGATCCCAGCGGCCTCATTGCCCGCAACCTTGGCGACAAGACGGCCAAACTGGTTAAGGCCGACAAGGTCGATATCAAGAGTCAGGTCGATAAAAACAGGAAACCGGTTGTGCAAAAGAAGTAGGAATTTATGACTCACGGGCGCAGGGGCAACTCTGCGCCTTTTTTCTGGCTGGCAACTGAAGCTGGCCGGTCTACAATCAGCCCATGGCCCATTGCGGTAAATTTCAGCAGCCACCACTGACGCGACGCGATATGCTCGCGCGCTGCGCAAATGGCTTTGGTGGGATTGCGATGGCCTCGATGCTGGCCAATGAGGCCAATGCCAAGCCGACTAATCCGCTCGCCCCCAAGAAGCCGCACTTCGCGCCCAAGGCCAAGAGCATCATTTTTCTCTACATGGACGGCGGACCGGCAAGCATGGACACCTTCGATCCCAAGCCGCGCCTAACCAAGGAGAACGGTAAGCCTTTCGGCCTGAAGATGGAGGCCACGCAGTTCAATAGCCGCGGCAATACCCTCGGTAGTCCTTGGAAGTTTCAACACTACGGGCAGGCCGGCATTCCCATCAGCGACCTCTTCCCGCATGTAGCCAAGCAGGCTGACAAGTTGTGCGTGATCCGCTCGATGACCTCAAATTTTTCCGAGCACACCAATGGTAATTACTTCCTGCACACTGGCTTCGGCCAAGTGGGCCGGCCCAGCATGGGATCGTGGATCAACTATGGGCTCGGTACCGCAAACCAAAACCTGCCCGGCTTTATCGTGCTCAATGGCGGCCTCATTCCACCTGGTGGATTGGGCTGTTTCTCAAACGGTTTCCTGCCTGCCGCCTATCAGGCCAGCGTATTCAAGTACGGTGACAAACCGATCGCCAACATCGCCCGCACCGAGCGCACGCCGGAGCTGCAGCAAAACAAGCTGAAACTACTACGCACGCTGGACCAAGGCGTAGTGGAGCGCATGGGCCGGCTGGATCAGATTGAGTCGGCCATTGCCAACCACGAGCTGGCTTATCGCATGCAGGGCGCGGTACCGGAGCTGATGGATATCAAGGGTGAGACTCAGGCTACCAAGAAACTTTACGGCCTTGATTCGAGCTTCAAGAACACAGCCACTTTCAGCCGCAATTGCCTCATTGCACGGCGGCTTGTCGAACGCGGCGTGCGTTTCATTGAGCTCACTTGCACCGGCGGAAACGGTGATCGCTGGGATCAGCACGGTGGATTAAAGGATGGCCACACCAAAAACGCCAAGTCGGTCGATCAAGGGATCGCTGCGCTGCTGGAGGACCTCGAAAGCCGAGGTCTCCTCGACAGCACGTTGCTCGTGTGGATGGGTGAATTTGGTCGCACACCATTTGCACAAGGCAATAATGGGCGCGACCATAATCCCTTTGGCTTCAGCCTCTGGATGGCCGGCGGTGGCGTAAAAGGTGGCATGACATATGGTGCCACCGATGAATACGGCTATAAGGCCGTCGACAAAAAACTACAAATCCATGATCTGCACGCCACCATGTTGCATCTGTTGGGCATGGATCACAAAAAACTCACCATCCGCTTCAGCAGCCGCGACATGCGCCTGACCGATGTACACGGCGAAGTTATCAAGGACATTTTGGCCTAGCGGACTTTTCGCGCTGGTCCTCTCCCTCGCCACACCGATTTTCGGAGGTGAAAAGGCGAGTGCCGATTGGTGGTCCCTGCAGCCGGTCCAACGTCCCGATACGCCTAAGGTGAAAAATGCCCAGTGGTTGCGCAACCCCATCGACGCATTCGTTCTTTTGAGGCTGGAGGCGCGAGGCTTGGCTCCCACGCCGGAAGCCAGTCGACGTACTATAATACGGCGGCTAAGTTATGATCTTACTGGGCTTCCTCCCTCGCCGGCAGAAGTGCAGGCGTTCGTGGAGGACAAGGCTCCGGATGCGTATGAAAAGGTCGTGGATAGAGTACTTGCCTCACCTCATTATGGAGAACGCTGGGCTCGACACTGGCTGGATGTGGTGCACTTCGGCGAAAGCCACGGCTTTGAATACAATCAGCCGCGAAACAATTCCTGGCCATATCGTAACTGGGTGATCCGCGCGCTAAACGCCGACCTGCCGTACGACCGATTTGTGAAAATGCAGATTGCGGGCGACATGATCGAGCCGGGCTCGGCGGACGGCATCATCGCCCTCGGCTGCCTGGTCACCGGCCCGCATAACACTACACGCCCCTCCAACGACACCATGCGCAAGACCATGCGACAGGATGAGGTGGAGGATTTGGTGGGCATGGTGGGACAGACATTTCTCGGGTTGACTATCAATTGCGCACGTTGTCATG
This sequence comes from Limisphaerales bacterium, assembly GCA_965659445.1. Lineage (GTDB taxonomy): Bacteria > Verrucomicrobiota > Verrucomicrobiia > Limisphaerales > UBA1100 > UBA1100. The sequence goes on from CBFHWX010000072.1 coordinate 6,167, forward strand.
ACCACAAATTCGATCCTATCTCACTAAAGGATTACTATGCGATGGCAGCCACACTCTCCGGGGTTAATCCCGGAGAACGCGACTTACGTGGTATGGTCAATAGCGTTGACGCTGCTGCGTTGCAAAAGCTTCGAGCGCAGGAGTCTCGTTGGCTTAAGGAAATTGTCAGCATCGAGGATCCCGTGCGCGAGAAATTATTGAAAGCTGCTCAAAAGGCCGGACGCAAGGGACCAGCCCCGCCCCGCCCGGATGCGGCATGGAACTTTACCGTCGGCCTCACTGATGCCCATGGCAAGCTTCCCGTGTCACTAAAAGGGTCGGCCAAGCAAACTGCGAAAGGTTTGATGCTGGATGGCCGAGGATTTGCCACTACCGAGCCGCTGCCGTTTGACGTGGCCGAGAAGACCCTGGAGGTGTGGGTGAAACTCAAGGACTTGAATCAACGTGGCGGAGGTGCAATCACGCTTCAAGACAATCAAGGTGTCGTTTTTGACTCGATCGTCTTTGGCGAACGCGAACCGAAACGCTGGATGGCAGGCAGCAATGGGTTCACACGCACCAAGTCCTTCACCGGCACCGGTGAAACCGAGGCTGTGAATCGCCCCGTGCATGTGGCGATTGTTTACCGGGCAGACGGTTCCATTATTGGCTATCGCAACGGCAAACCCTACGGCAAGGCATACCGGTCGGGCTTCCAGAAATATGCAGCCAGCACCGCGCACCTCGCCTTTGGCATTCGCCACGGCACCGGCGTGGGTAACAACCGCATGCTTAACGGGTTCGTCACCGGTGCGCGTTTTTACAACCGCGCTCTTTCGGGAGAGGAATTAGCGACCTCGGCAGGTCTGGGCACTATCACCATCAGCGAACGCGAACTCGCCGCGGCCCTAACGCCAGCGCAACACGAAGCCCGGACCCGGAATGCTAAGCAGCTTGCTGCGGTTCGCGAAGACATCAAGGTCATCATGGCCAAAGGCCCGCAAGCGGCTCGGGTATATTCTGTGGTGTCACGTAACCCTGGCGTAACGCAAATTCTTGATCGAGGTAATGTACTTAAACCGGTTGGCCCGGTGGTCCCCTCGGGCATCGATGCCATCAAGGCTGTAAAAGCTGATTTTGACTTGAATGATAAGGCATCGGACGGACAGCGTCGCAGGAAGTTGGCCGAGTGGATCACGAATCCTGCCAATCCCCTCTTCGGACGCGTGATGGCCAACCGAATTTGGCATTATCACTTCGGCGCCGGCTTGGTGAACACGCCCAATGACTTTGGGTTCAGCGGCACAAAGCCCTCACATCCGGAGTTGCTTGATCACTTGGCCACTTTTTTCGAGGAACAAAAATGGAGTATGAAGTCTCTGCACCGCTACATCGTGACCTCAGCCACGTACCGGCAAGCGTCCCGGCCCACTGCGAAGGGCATGGACACTGATGCAGGCAACCGGTTGCTTTGGCGCATGAGCCCGCGGCGTCTGGCTGCAGAGGAACTGCGCGACACGATGCTGGCCGTTTCTGGAAAACTCAACACCCAACTAGGTGGAGCAGGTTATCGCGACGTGCGGGAATACAAGTTTAAAGGTAGCCACTTCTACGATATCATTGAACAGAACAAGACTGAGCAATTCCGACGCACGATATATCGATTCAGCCCACGCGGTGCACGGCGCAACCTGCTCGATACCTTCGATTGCCCGGATTCCTCCGCTTTGGCACCAGCCCGCGCTTCTACCACCACCCCACTACAATCACTAGCATTAATGAACAACCGCTTCGTGTTAAGCCAGTCGGATTTTTTTGCCAACAGGATATCTGAAGATGCCGGAGAGGACATTCAGTCTCAATTGACTTTGGCTCACGAACTGGCCCTCGGCCGACCGGCCAACCCGGAGGAACTAGCCTTGGCCAAAGCCTTTATCCTGGACCATGGTTTAGCCGCGTACTGCCGTGTTTTGTTTAACACCAACGCATTTCTGTACGTGAGATAACGCATGAACACCACCGGCAATGTCTCCCGACGTGAAATGCTAGAATGGTCCACTTGGGGCCTGACCGGAGCGGCGTTGACCAGCCTAGTTCAAGCGAATACGCAGCCCGTTGTCAGTCATTATCCTGCGCGGGCCAAGCGCGTGGTTCACGTGGTACTGATGGGCGGCCTTAGCCATATCGACTCATTTGATTATAAGTCTGAACTAGCCAAATTCCATGGTAAGCCGCTGCAATACAAGGAACGTCCGGCGACATTTTTCAACCAGATCGGTTTGATTCGTAAAAACGACTGGGCATTCCGCCAACGTGGCCAGAGCGGACTGTGGGTTTCTGACCTGTTCCCGCATCTGGCCACCTGCGCCGATGAGCTGGCTGTGGTACGTTCGATGGTCGGCACATCGGCCAACCACACACCGGCAACCTTCGAGGAATTAACCGGCTTCCAGCTGAATGGTTTTCCGGCAATGGGTTCGTGGGTATCCTACGGCCTCGGTTCCGAAACAGAAAATCTACCGACCTATGTTGTATTGCCAGATGCCCGCGGCTATCCCGCCGGTGGAACCATCAACTGGTCAAACGGCTTTCTGCCTTCGACTCATCAGGGTGTAGCCTTTGGTAATGGTGACCGAATTATCCCAGACCTGGATCCTGCCTTGCCTATTCCTGCCAACACCGAGACTGCCAGCCGACGACTCTTGAATGCGTTAAACCTGAATGACCAGAAACGATTTGGAACCGAGGATGCACTCGTAGCCCGAATGAAAAGTCACGAACTGGCTGCCCGTATGCAACTAGCCATTCCAGAGGTGGCAGACATGAACCGTGAAACCGCGGCAACGCGCGAGAGTTACGGACTCGACAAAAATGAAACGAAAGACTTCGGCCGCAACTGCCTGATGACCCGGCGCCTGCTGGAGAAAGGCGTACGGTTTGTGCAGCTCATTTCCGGTGGTTCCTTCGGCTCACCACGAATCAACTGGGATGGTCACGAGGACATGCGCCGCAACCATAACCGCGAAGCCGTCCGCATCGACCAGCCCATCGCTTCACTCATCAAGGATCTCAAGGCTCGGGGCATGCTTGAGGATACTCTAATCCTATTCACCAGCGAATTCGGCCGCACCCCCTTTACCCAGACCGGCAGCAACAAACTCGGCACCGGCCGCGACCACAACATGTACGGCTTCAGCCTCTGGATGGCCGGTGGAGGCGCGAAGGGAGGCACCGCCTATGGCAGCACTGATGAGATTGGCTGGAAAGCGGCCAGCAATCCGGTGCACTGGTACGACTTCCACGCCACCATACTCCACCTCCTCGGCATGGACCACGAACGCCTAACGTTTTACCACAACGGCATCCAACGTCGGCTCACCAACGTCCACGGCGAGGTAATTCGCGATATCCTCGCCTAACGCGGATCCGGCGACCAAAGAACTGATAACAGCCGGCCGGTGACTCTGCCGATGTTGGCGTGCTGGGAATTGGTCATCACCACCACGGCCATTTTTTTCTCGGGCCAGAGAACCATGTGCGTGCGGGTTTTTTCCTGCGCGCCGCTGTGGCCAACGAGGAGCACGCCTTTGCCATCGGCTTTCCACTTGTGCACTTCGCCCTCGTGATATTTTTTGAAACTGAAGCCGAGACCGTACGTGGTGAGCTGGCCGTTATTGGTTTTTTGTGGCGTCCACATTTTTTCGCGAGTAGTGGGTTTCATAAGGCGATGGTTCAGTAAACCAGTGGCGAATTTCGCGAGGTCGTCGATGTTCGAAATAAACCCGCCCCCACCGAGTTTCCAGCTCACGTCGGTGTCGGTGGATACCACCACTTTGCCGTCCTGTTTGCGATAGCCCACGGCGCGATTGGGAATACGTACCCACTGATAATCCGGCTGCAGCGTGGTCATCCCGAGCGGCTTGGTAATGCGGTCGCGCACTTGATACGCAAACTTCTGCCGCCCCGCGCGCTCCACCGCCGCGCTCAGCAGCATGAAGCCGCGCGTGGTGTACGAGTATTTTTCGCCCGGCGCATTGACCAGTGGCGAGGCCTTAAAATCGTCCAGCGACCAAATCACATTTTCAAACGGATGGGCATGAGGATATTCGCGCGGCGTGGCGATGACCGGTCCATTCGTGTAATGCACAATGCCACCCTGATGGCTAAGCAGATGGCGAATGCGAATTGTCGCGTTGTGCTCGGGAAACTCCGGCACGTAGTCGCGCACGTTGCGATTGAGGTCCAGCCGGTCGCGCTCCCAAAGTTGCATCGCCGTCACCCCCGTGAGGCTCTTAGAAATAGACGCCCAACGAAACATAGTTTGCCGCGTCACGGGCGTTTGCGTTTCGCGGTCCGCCCAGCCGTAGCCTTTCAGATATTCGACGCGCCCATTTTTAATCACCCCCACAGCGAGGCCCACGAGCTCCTGCTGCTTCATTTCGTCCCGCATCGCGGTGTCCACGGCCTTCGTCCACGGCGCAACGCAGGCGGGGAATATCAGCAAAGAGAGGAAGAGACAAAAAATCTTCATGTGAATTTTGGAAACGGGTTGACCACGCGCGCGTTGTTCTGAATGCTTCGCTAAGTCCATCATATTTTCTATGGCAAGTAAACCACACTTCCCGAAGCGATTTTTTGCACGTCAACTATTGGCGGCATTTTTATTTTTTACGAGCCTCGCAGGCGCGGCGGAGTTTGACGTCATTCTCACCGGCGGCACGGTGATTGACGGTACGGGCGCGAAAGGTTTTCGTGCCGATGTGGCCCTGCGCGGGCAACGCATTGCGGTGATTTCGCGCAAGCCGTTGCGGTCGCCCAATGCGCGCGTCATCGATGTCACCGGCCTCGTCATCGCACCGGGGTTCATAGACATGCACGCGCACATCGACCCCATCACGCGGCTGCCCGAGGCGCGCAGCATGGTGAGCCAGGGAGTCACTACCGCCATCGGCGGGCCCGACGGCAGCGCACCATGGCCGCTTGCGCCGTATCTCCAGCAGCTGGAGCAACAAGGCGTAGGGCCGAATGTTTGCCTGTTAGTAGGGCACAATTCTGTGCGACGCGCCGTGATGGCGCTGGACGACCGTGCACCCACAGCGGTCGAATTGGCCCGCATGCGCGCCATGGTGGCCAAGGCGATGGATGATGGCGCGTGGGGCATTTCCACGGGACTGAAATATTTGCCGGGGTCGTTTGCAAAAATCGATGAGGTGATTGCCCTCTCACGCGAGGCGTCGGCGCGCGGTGGTTACTATACTTCACACCTTCGCGAGGAAGGGTTGGGATTGATGGACGCGGTAAAGGAGGCTATTGAAATCGGGCGGCAGGCAAAAATTCCCATTGTGCTCACGCACCACAAAGTCATCGGCCAACCGATGTGGGGCAAGAGCCGTGAGACGCTGGCGTTGGTAGACGCCGCACGCAAGGCGGGCATCGATGTGATGATGGACCAGTATCCGTATACCGCCACCTACACGGGCATCGCCGTGCTGGTGCCGGCTTGGGCGCGTGCGGGCGGCACGGCAAAATTCAAGGCGCGGTTGAAGGACCCCGCGCAGCGTGCAAAGATAAAAAAAGAAATTATTTTTAATATTGTGAATGACCGTGGCGGAGGCGACCTGCGGCGCGTGCAGTTTGGCCTCGTGAAGTGGCAGCGCGATTTGGAAGGCAAAACCCTGCACGACTGGGTTGTGATGAAGGGCCTCAAGCCCACGCCGGAAACGGGTGCGGAACTGGTCATCGAGGCCATCCAAAAGGGCGGCGCGTCGTGCATTTATCACGTGCTCGATGAGGGCGACGTGGCGCGCATCATGCGGCATCCGTTCACGATGGTGGGCTCCGACGGTCGCCTCACCGAGCCGGGCACAGGCCATCCGCACCCGCGCTGGTACGGCGCCTTTCCGCGTGTGCTCGGGCATTATGTGCGCGAGAAAAAAGTGCTGCCGCTGACCGAAGCCGTGCGTAAGATGACCTCGCTGCCCGCCGCTCGAGTGGGCCTCGCACATCGCGGACAGGTGAAGCTCGGCTGGTTTGCCGACCTCGTGGTGTTCGATCCCAAGACCATCATCGACAAAGCCACGTTTGAGAAACCTCACCAATATCCTGAGGGCATCCACCACGTTTTCATCAACGGCACCGCAGCCATCGAGGGTGGCAAGTTTTTAAAAGTCCGCGCCGGGAAAGTGTTACGGCGCGCGAGCCACAGCCAAGCCTCAGTGTTCCCTGGCAAGGACTGGGAACGCTGGCCCACGCCGCAAGCCGGCGGCTGGTCGGCGGAAAAACTTAAGGCTGCACGGGCGCACACCGCCACGCTCAAGACGGCGGCGGTGATGATTGTGCAGGGCGGCAAAGTGGTCGACGAATGGGGCGAAACCAAGCGTGTCTTCAATTGCCATTCCATGCGCAAGAGTATTCTCAGCGCGTTGTACGGACCACATGTTTGGGCCGGCACCATCAAGCGCTCCAGCACGCTCGGCGAACTGGGCATCGACGACAACGCGCCATCACTCACGGACGTTGAGAAAAAAGCCGCCGTCGCAGACCTACTCAAGGCGCGCTCGGGGGTATATCATCCAGCGTTGTACGAGACCAAAAGCATGGCGGCCAAGCGACCCAAGCGCGGTAGTCACACGCCCGGCACGTTTTGGTATTACAACAACTGGGACTTCAACGCCGCTTGCGCAATTTTTGAAAACCAAACTGGGCGCGGCATTTTTGAGGAATTTGAAAATCGACTGGCGGGGCCGCTGGGCATGCAGGATTTTGTTCGAGCCAAACACACCCAGTATGTCACCGGGCCCGATTCGGTGCATCCCGCGTATCCCTTCCAGCTCAGCGCACGCGACCTTGCGCGGTTCGGACTGCTCTTTGCACGCGGTGGCAGCTGGGACGATGAACAAATCGTTCCGCACGGATGGGTCATCGAAAGCACACGCCCTTATTCCACCACCGAACGCGGGGGCGGCTACGGCTACATGTGGTGGGTCGCTGCGAACGGAAAATTTTACCCCAACGTCACCTTGCCCAACGGCGCTTTTTCTGCCAACGGCTATCGCGGCCACAAAGTCCTGGTCATTCCTCAATGGGATCTCGTCATTGTGCATCGCGTGAATACTTTCAAACCCGAAGGCAGCGTCAACACCGATGACTTTGGAAAACTGGTAGATCTGATCCTCGATGCTCGGTTGAAGGATTGACTCTACTTCAAAGACTGAATGCCGAGGCCGGGCTCGTTGAGGAATGTCAATTGACCCTTGTGCAGTCGCACACCATCGGCGGCGTCCTTGGCAAGGAGTACAGCGCCGTCGAGATCGGCGTAGTCGAGCAGCGGGGCGAGTTGGGCGGCGGCGGAGATGCCCACGGAGCTTTCGGTCATGCAACCGACCATCACCTTCAGCCCGAGTTCGCGCGCGTTGGCAATCATGCGGCGCGCAGGGGTAAGGCCACCGCATTTGCAGAGCTTGATGTTGATACCGTGAAAATGGTCGACGCACCGCGGCACGTCATCTTCCGAGACGCAGTTTTCATCGGCGATGAGCGGCAGCGCGGATTCGCGGAAGAGCTGCCCTTGGGCTTCGCGCGCGTTGGGCCCATCAGGAGAAAGCGGTTGCTCGATAAACTCCACGCCTTGGCGCGCCATCTTGCCGGAGAGCGCGGCGGCCTCGTTCGGATCCCATCCGCA
>CBFHWX010000073.1:0-13789 GCA_965659445.1 Limisphaerales bacterium
GGGCGCGCGACCAGCCAGCACCCCGCTGCACGCCACCATGCTTTCCTTCCTCACTACCGACGCAAAGATTGATGCCCGCACGCTTAACACCTGCCTGCGCGAGGCGGTAGCCAACAGTTTCAACTGCATCACCATCGATGGCGACATGAGCACCAACGACACTGTGCTTATCCTCGCCAACGGCCTCGCCGGTAACGGCAAGCTGAGTGCCAAGGATTTAAAAACCTTTCAATCCGCGCTCAATCACGTGTGCCTCGAACTGGCCAAGATGATTGTGCGTGATGGTGAAGGGATCACACGGGTGGTGACCGTGCGCGTGTGTGGGGCGAAAAATTTTGCTGATGCTGATGCCGCAGCCCGCGCCGTGGGCAACAGCGCATTGGTGAAAACCAGCTGGAACGGTGGTGACCCGAACTGGGGCCGCATAATTGATGCGCTCGGTTACTCTACGGCAAAGGTGGCCGAGGAAAAGGTCGACATCGCCTACAGCGCACCCGGTGTAAAAAAAATCATTTATTCACTCAAGAAGGGTCGCCCCACACGAACAACTTTCAAATCACTTTGCTCCGCTGTTGCGCCAACAGAGTTCGATCTGCATATAAACCTGAACCTCGGCAAGGCCAAGGCCGTCCTCTACGCCGCCGATCTTTCCGAACAATACGTGGACTTTAACAAGGGTGACATCAGCGACCCCGCATCGCTTGGAGGATAAATGCAGGAACTCATCAACAAAGCCACAACACTCCTAGAAGCACTGCCGTACATTCAACGGTTTGCCGGCGCGACGTTTGTGGTGAAGTACGGCGGAAGTTTTATGGATAGCCCTGATGAGGCGGTGCGCACGAGTGTGGCAAGCGATGTGGTATTCCTTGAAGCCGTGGAGATTAATCCGGTGGTCGTACACGGTGGCGGCAAGCGCATCAATAAAGCACTGGAAGAAGCTGGTATAAAGACGCACTTTGTCAATGGCCTACGCTACACGGACGCCGATTCTATGGAGATAGTTGATCGTGTACTTTCCCGCGAGATCAATGCTGAGATTGTGGCGATGATAAAGTCGCTAGGTGGCATGGCAGAGGGCATTGCCGGCCCGGAGATTTTCACCTGCAAAAAACACGCACCCGATGGCGAGGATTACGGTTTTGTAGGCGAGGTAATGTCGGTAAACACCACTCCATTGGAGGAATGCATCTCAAAAGGCATAACTCCTGTAATCTCCCCCACCGGACGCGATGAGGCCGGACAAATATATAATTGCAACGCTGACATTGCCGCCGCTCAGACAGCCATCGCGCTCGCAGCCAAAAGGCTGGTCTTCATGAGCGACGTGCCGGGACTGCTGCGCGATCCCGAAAATACCGCATCTGTAATACCCCATCTGAACATCGCTGAGGTCGATGAACTAAAGCAGACAGAGATTATTGCCAAGGGCATGATCCCCAAGGTTGATAGTGCTGTGGCAGCCATCAATGCCGGAGTAGACAAAGTATCCTTCGTTGATGGACGTATTAACCACGCCGTGCTGCTCGAAATATTCACCGACAAAGGTGTGGGCACAGAGATCGTAAAATGAGTAACGCTCAATCCATCAAGCAACGCATCGACGACAATGTCATTCCGACATACGCACGCTTCCCGATTACCCTCACTCACGGTAAAGGTTGTCACGTTTTCGATGCCGATGGCAAACGCTACCTCGATCTTGGTGCCGGCATTGCTACTGCATGTCTCGGCCACGGCCAGCCAGAACTTGCCACCGCACTCGCCGACCAAGCCGGCAAGCTCACGCATGTTTCGAATCTCTATTACACAGAGCCTCAGGGATTACTCGCCGAGAAACTCGTGAAATACGCCGGGGGTAGTGGAAAGGTGTTTTTCTGCAACAGCGGAGCCGAAGCCAATGAAACACTCTTCAAGCTGGCGCGGTTAAACGGTGAGGAAAAAGGCCAGTTTGAAATCCTAACTACACTTGGCTCTTTCCACGGCCGCACGCTCGCAGGCATCGCTGCCACAGGGCAAACAAAGGTAAAGGAAGGATTCGAGCCCGCGGTCGATGGCTTTGGGCACGCAACCTTTGGAGACATCAGTGCCATGCAAGAAGCCATCACTCCCAACACCGGAGCCATTCTCGTGGAGCCGGTACAGGGTGAGAGTGGAGTCCATTGTGCTAGTCCTGAATACCTGCTCGCCTTAAGGGAACTCTGCAACGAACACAATCTACTCCTGCTGTTTGATGAAGTACAGTGCGGTCATTTTCGCACCGGGAACTTTTTCGGCTGGCAGACTATCATGGCCGATCATTCCGACTTTGCGCCTGACGCCTGCTCGATGGCCAAGAGCCTGGCCGCAGGTCTACCTATGGGTGCTATCTGGGCCAGCACTCCACTGCAGGATTTGCTAGGCCCCGGCAAACACGGCACCACCTTTGGTGGCACCCCGCTCGTAAGCGTCGGAGCGGTTAAGACCATAGAGATTATCGAACGCGACGGCCTTGCCCAAAACGCCACTTACCTTGGCAATTATTTAAAAGCACAAATCACAAGACTTATCGCCACTTACCCTAGTGTGCTCGCCGAGGTGCGAGGCTTGGGCCTAATGATTGGTATCGATGTCGCGGGCGACATCCCCGCCTTCGCTGATAGCAACCGCCCCAACTCCGTGCAAATCGTCGAGCGGCTGCACGAATCAGGTCTGCTTACCATCCCCGCTGGTGCCCGTACTTTCCGCCTACTACCGCCGCTAAATATTTCAAAAACCAACGCTGATGAAGGTCTAAGCCTTATCGAAAGTGTCGTGAAGGAACTCGCATCATGAAACACCTACTGAGTATCGAATCGATAGACGCGCCATCCATTGAGCACATTCTGGAAAACACCGCTATCATGAAGTCCCAGCGCGGGGAAAGTCAGCATCAACCGCTTGCCGGACAGACGTGGGCGATGATTTTCGCCAAATCCTCCACCCGCACACGCGTCTCCTTCGAGGTGGGCATCCGTGAATTGGGCGGCAACGTGATGTTCCTCAGCTCCAACGAGCTCCAACTCGGTCGCGGTGAACCGCTCAAAGATACTGCTCGTGTGCTCGGCCGCATGGTCCACGGAGCAGTGATTCGTACCTTCGCACAAAGTGATGTTGAGGAATTTTCTGAACGGTCAGGCATCTCCACTATAAACGCGCTGACCGATGCCGAGCATCCCTGCCAAATTCTCACCGATATTTTCACCTATCAGGAATTGCGTGGCTCCATCGCCGGCAAGATCGTCACCTTCATTGGAGACGGAGCTTGTAACGTACCCCTCAGCTGGATTTGGGCTGCTGATAAACTCGGCTTCGAGCTACGCATCGCCGCCCCCAAGGCCTACCAGCCTAGCGCGGAAATCCTCCAACGCAACAGCGGCAACATCCTCATCACTGACGATGTCCACGCCGCCGCTGAAGGCGCGGATATTTTGTACACCGATGTGTGGATTTCCATGGGCAAAGAAGCCGAGACCGAACAGCGTATCCAGGATCTCGCCGGCTACCAAATTAATGAATCACTCGTCAGCCGTGCCAACGAAGCTGCACTGGTGATGCATTGCCTCCCCGCCTATCGTGGTAAGGAGATCGACGAGCCCACCCTGGAAGCTCACGCCGAGACCATCTTCACTCAAGCCGAAAATCGTCTGCACACGCAAAAGGCGATATTGAATTGGCTTGTGACTTAAGGGTTTGCGCTCGACCCATACCCGCCCGCGTGCGAGGTTTATAGCCACATGTCCACGGATACCTCCAGTCAGCCGAAACCCAAAGCCAAACGCATCAACCTGCGCCGGCCTGAGATAATGGAGGAGGTAAAGGCACAGGTGCTCTCACATTATCGCAGCGATCTGGTTGATCACCTTCGCGCCAAGGGTCAAGTCACCTGGGTTACTCCCCGTGGCAAACAGGATGAACGAATGACCATCAAGCTCGCGAAGGAGTTTGGGTTTTGCTACGGAGTAGAGCGTTGCATCGATTTGGCATACGCAGCGTTAAAAGTTTTTCCCGACAAACCAATCTATATCCTCAATGAAATCATCCATAACCCTGATGTGAATGACCAGATTCGCGACATGGGCATTCGCTTTTTGTCTGGGCCAAACAAAGTGGCGGATATTAATGACCTCAGTGAGGATGATATTGTCATCGTCCCCGCCTTTGGTGCCGAAGTAGACACCCTGGAAAAACTCAAGTCCAAGGGCTGCCAGTTGGTAGACACCACCTGCGGCGATGTGATGAGTGTTTGGAAACGTGTGCGAGGTTACGCCAAGGAGCAGTTCACCAGTATCATCCATGGAAAGGTGCAACATGAGGAGACTAGAGCCACCATCAGCCAAGCCACTGCCAATAACGGGCATTATCTCATACTTCGCGAAATCGAGGAGGCAAAGTTAGTATGTGATTATATCGTCAAAGGTGGCGATAAGAAAGCGTTCCTGGAAAAATTTGCGGGCAGTTACTCCAAGAACTTCGACCCGTATAAGCATTTACAGTCCGTTGGTGTAGCCAACCAAACCACCATGATGCGTGGCGAGACAGAAGAAGTGCAGCAACTCATCAGGAATGCCATTGTGCGGAGATTTGGCCCGGAGAATATCGATGAACATTTCCGTTTTTTTGATACGATTTGCGGTGCCACACAGGAACGTCAGGACGCCCTTAGTGAAATGTTGCAGCAACCAATGGATTTGCTACTGGTTATTGGTGGTTATAATTCCTCCAACACCGCCCACCTCGCCGAAATGGGCGAAGACTTGCTCCCTACTTACTTCATCAAGAACGCCCACGAGCTGATGGACGAGAAACTCATCCACCACTGGAACCAACACAGTGAGACAGTGGAGAAAACCCATAATTGGCTGCCGAAGGGCCCGTTGACCGTGGGCATAACTGCCGGCGCGTCTTGCCCAAACAACCTCATTGAGGATGTCATCTGTCGCCTGCTGACAATACGTGGCATATCTCCGAAGGAGATTCTAGCCTCACTCTAGGGGCTGCTATGCCCTATTCTCGATCTCAACTTGAGGAAAATGAGCGGCAAACGCTTGCGCCTTTTGCACAGTTCAGCGCAGATACACGCGGACGCGAGCATCCCGAGGAACCTCACCAATGGCGCACGCATTACCAGCGTGACCGAGACCGCGTTATCCACTCCCGCGCCTTTCGAAGGCTGGAATATAAAACACAAGTGTTTTTGAATGGCTCTGGTGATCACCTGCGCACGCGTCTCACTCACACGATGGAGGTCGCCGCAATTTCACGGAACATCGCGCGCGCGCTTGGCCTTAATGAAGACCTCGCAGAAGCCATCGCACTGGCACACGACCTCGGTCATTCACCTTTCGGCCACAAGGGCGAGTATGCTCTCAACAAATTAATGGCCGATCATGGCGGATTTGAGCACAACCGCCAGAGCCTACGCATAGTGGAGCAACTCGAACAGAAATATCCCGGCCACAATGGCCTCAATCTCACTTGGGAAACTCGTGAAGGACTTGTAAAGCACTTCACCGCGTATGATCACCCTAGCAAACGCGAAGGATTTGATGCCAAGTCCAGCTCGCTCGAGGCGCAAATCGCCAATCTCGCTGACGAGATCACCTACTACAGCCATGACCTTGATGATGGTCTCGATGCGGGATTACTTTCAGAGGAGCAATTGAAACAAAACGTCAAGCTATGGCACGACGCCGATGCCGCCATCCGCGCCGAACACGGCGAATTGGCCGATGAATGCCGACGCTACTATATTATTCGATGCCTCATCGACAGCCAGGTCCATGACGTGGTGGAAACCAGTGGAGAACTCATCTCCAAGTCTGGTGTGCTAAGCGTCGACGAAGTCCGACTGCAGGATAATCCGCTTATCCAATATAGTTCCGAGCGGCGAGAAACCAATCTCGAGCTGCGCGAGTATCTTTACGAGAACCTTTACTACAACCCAAAGGTCCACGAGCCGAACCAGCGGGGCGTGAAACTGTTGGAAGCGCTCTTCGTATATTTTCTGAAACACCCCGATGCCATCGGTAGCCAATCCCGCTCCCGCATTGAAGTTGAAGGGCTACACCGCGCCATCTGTGATTATCTTGCGGGAATGACCGATCGCTACGTGGCACTCGAACACAAACGCCTTGGTTTATAACAGTGCCCCGTACCGGACACCGCGCAGTGTCGGTCGGAGTTCGCTGAAGCCACAGCGCATCATCACCGCCTCATAAATGGCCGCGCCAAAGAGAATCACATCCGCACGATTGGCTGGTAATCCCGGCAACTTGCCCCGGGCTGCTAGCGGCATTTGCCACAGGCGATCGGTGAGCATCTGCACCTCGGGCAACGACAGCCGCAGAGATTCAATTTCATCGGCGGCCAAATCATCGCGCTCTTTGTAAATCCGCGAGAGAAAAATCGGCGTGCCGCCTGCCCCAACCAACGTGCCCGGCAACAGCACGCCGCCAAGCTTGGGCGTGACCTGTTCATCGAGAAAATTATCAAGTGCTAGGGCGAGCTTGGCGCGTTCCGCCGCAGTTGGCGTTTCGCTCACGCAATACAATCCCAACCAACGCACTGTGCCGAGAGGAAAGCTGTGTTGCAGACGCAGTGCAGCATCATCCGCCACCAACAATTCAGTACTGCCACCGCCAACATCGATTATGGCCAGCGGTCCGGTGGCCAAATCCGGCAAACTGCGAACCCCGCGCAACACCAACTGCGCCTCGGTTTGACCATCGATGATTTCCAATTCCAAACCACCCGCCGCAACGGCCGCAGCCAGTTGATCACTGTTCTCTGCCTCACGCACCGCGCTGGTGGCCAGCACTCGCACAGTCTCTGCGCCCTCCTCTTTCGCCCTTGCAGCAAAGGCACTCACCACTCTCACAGTGTCGCTGATCGCTTCGGGCAGCAAACGACCCGTCTCAAACACACCACGCCCCAGCCGCGTCTGTTCGCCTTTGTGGACAATAGGCGTCACAATGCCTTCCGCCATATCGGCGACCAGCAACTTCACCGAGTTGCTGCCCACGTCGATAATGGCCCGTCGGTTTTGAGTTTGGTTTTTAGGTGGGTTGTCCATTACATTCGCCGCGCGTGATCGCGACGTTTTTTATCGAGTATCTGTTTGACCCCGCCAGTCAACTGTTTTTCGGCTGCGTAGTTATAACCGTGGTCATTTCCATCGTACTCCATGAGCTGGCCCACGGCTGGGCAGCCATCTGGCAAGGTGATGACACGCCACGACAAATGGGCCACATGACGGGCGACCCCATGGTCCATATGGGCGGCTTTTCGCTGCTCATGCTGGTGCTGGTGGGCATGGCGTTTGGGTTGATGCCGGTGAATCCTCGTAACTTTCGCAGTCGCTACGGTGACGCGCTGGTTTCCGCCGCAGGACCAGCAATGAATTTCCTGCTGGCCTTGGTCGCGCTCACAGCCTTTGCAGTTTGGGTCAAAATCTCGGGCTCAGCCATCGAGGGACCATCGAAAAACGGGCAGTTCTTTTTGAAAATATTTGGCACCACCAACATTGCCCTAGGCATTTTTAATCTGCTGCCCGTGCCGCCACTGGACGGCTCGACAGTCCTTGGGAACTTCGTCCCGGCCTATCGCCGCTGGCTTGACTCGTTGGGTAATCCAACCTGGATGCTCTTCATCGTTTTCATGATCCTCTGGAACGCCCCGCCACAATACAATCCCTTTGGCATCGCAAACAACGTGATGGACACCTACCTGTCGTTGTTCGGGTTAAGTCGTGGCTAACGCTTGCCCAAGCCACACACGTTCGGCATACTCCGCGCCCCTTATGAGCAAAGAACCCATTCGAGTAGCGGTGACCGGTGCGGCCGGCCAGATTGGTTATGCGTTGTTGTTCCGGATTGCCTCCGGCCAAATGTTCGGTCCGGATCAACCTGTAGCGTTAAATCTCATCGAAATTGAGCCCGCCCTCCCCGCGCTGGACGGTGTGTGCATGGAGCTTGACGACTGCGCGTTCCCGCTGCTCACCGACGTGGTGGCCACGGCCGACTTGGACGCCGGCTTCAACGGCGTGAACTGGTCGCTGCTGGTCGGCAGTGTGCCGCGCAAGCAGGGAATGGAGCGTAGCGATTTGCTGGGCATCAACGGAAAGATATTTACCGGGCAAGGCCAGGCCATTCAGAAAAATGCCGCGAGCGACATCCGCGTGCTTGTGATCGGCAACCCCTGCAACACCAATTGCCTCATCGCAATGAACAACGCGCCAGAAGTGCCGAATGACCGGTTCTTCGCCATGACGCGTCTCGACGAAAACCGCGCCAAGACGCAGCTCGCGCAAAAGGCCGGCGTGCCGGTGACAGCAGTTTCCAACATGTGTATCTGGGGCAACCACTCGGCGACACAGTATCCAGATTTTACCAACGCACAAATCAACAGCGCACCCGCCACCGACGCCATCAGCGACCGCGACTGGCTGGAAGGTGAATTCATCAGCACAGTTCAAAAACGCGGTGCGGCCATCATCAAGGCCCGCGGCCTCTCCAGCGCGGCTAGCGCGGCCAATGCAATTATCGACAGCGTGCGCTCAATCACGGAGCCGACCGCTGAAGGCGATTGGCACAGCGTGTGCATCTGCTCTGACGGCAGTTACGATGTGGAAGCGGGTTTGATTTCCTCATTCCCCGTCGCCCATCACGGTGGCGAATTCGGCATTGTGCCGGACGTGCCGATTGATGAGTTCAGCCGCGCAAAAATTGACGACACCGTGAACGAGCTAAAGGAGGAAAAGGTGATGGTGGCAGATTTGTTACCGGGATAACAAATATGTCCGACCTCGCCCAATACATCGACCATACCCTGTTGAAGCCTGACGCTACGCGCGGGCAGCTTGAAACGCTGTGCGCCGAAGCGGCCGAGCACAATTTTGCCACGGTGTGCGTGAATGGGGGTCGCGTGGAACTATCACATTCGCTACTGGAAGACTGTGACGTGCAGGTGGCCGCGGTGGTAGGATTTCCGCTGGGCGCGATGGATGCCGATGTAAAACGCTATGAAACCGAGGCCGCGGTGGACATGGGCGCAGGTGAGATTGACATGGTGATGAACGTGGGCCGCTTCAAGGACGGCGATCACGACTACATCGTGCGCGAAATCCGCGACGTGGTAGAGGCAGCCGATGATCGGATCGTGAAAGTCATCTTGGAAACGTGTTTGCTTACCGATGATGAAATCAAGAAGGCCTGCCAGCTCGTGGTGCAGGCGCAGGCGCATTTTGTGAAAACCTCCACCGGATTCGGCAGCGCGGGAGCGATGATTGAGCACGTGAAGCTGATGCGCGAAACGGTCGGGCAATTTGCCGGGGTAAAAGCCGCCGGAGGCATTCGTGATTCAACCGGCGCGCTGGCGATGATCGAAGCCGGCGCCACGCGACTGGGCACTTCCGGCGGGGTGAACATCGTGAGCGGCACGGAAAACAGTAGCGACTATTAGCCAGCCGACTGCTCTGCGGTGTTGTCTTGTGTTAGGACCTTTTTTGCGATAACATCTGTTCTGTAATCCATTTATCCCAATGGACCTTAAATTTCCTTGCCCAACGTGTGAAACCGAGCTAACGGCGGACGACTCCGCTGCAGGCCAAAGGTTTGCCTGCCCTACCTGCGGAGGAGCGGTCACGGTTCCTGCCAGCCAATCCACACGTTCAGGTGGCAAACCTCCGCCACCTTCAATGGGTCAATCCAGTGCATCACCACCTGCTTCAGCAGGCAGTTCTACTCCGCCACCTCCCTCACAAAGTGCAAGCGGTGCTCCACCTCCGCCAGCATCTTCTGCGGCAATCCCAAGCGATTTGACTCTCGAAGATGCAATTCTCGATGAACCCGAACAAGGGAGATACTCCGCAGGATTTCTCTCAGCTATGATCGATCGCAAGATGGCGGATCTGCGCACCACCACCAACAGTCTGTTTTTGGGCATCAGCTCACAGCGGTTTAAATTGGTGGGCGACATATGTCTTCTGGTCGTGGCTATACTTTGGCTGGGCACGAGTGTTTGGGATGAATTCAAGGCGGAGGACGAAGCCGAAGGTGGAGGAGATGCCATTGCGATGGCGGAGAAAAAGGAAGCCGATGAAAAAAAAGCCACAGAGGATGAGGCCAGCGCACAGATTTTTGCCAAAACCATCAAGCCGCTTCTAAAGGAGCGCTGTTACGATTGCCATCAGGGCGAAGGTGCCAAAGCAAAACTGGACCTAAGTATAATGGAAAATGACGATGCATCAGGCCTGACCGGCTTGATGGGTGTGATTGAAAAAGGCAATGCCGAAGCCAGCGAAATTCTAAAGCGCATCAAGAGCGCTGATGATCCCATGCCACCAGAGGACAAGGGGGAAAAGTTTAGTGATGAACAAGCGGCCGAACTGGAGAAATGGATCGCCGCCGGAGCACCCTTGCCGGTACCAGCGGTGGACACTGAGAAAATTGTGGACCTTGCCACCATGCTGTTTAAGGGTGTCCTGCCCATTGTCTTTATCCTTATCCTACACTACCTCACCGGTGTGTTATTCAACTCAGGAGATGCCCTTATAAAAGCAACCCCGAGCAAGCTCTCCTCAACCGGACTAATGAAGGCTATGGCACTCGTGATTTTACTTGCAGGCTGCGCGGCGGGGTTTGCCGGCTTGGTTTACGGAATCATCGACATTACCAAGGGCTTCAGTGACAATTGGCTAAAGGTTCTGACCAAGATTGGCGGAGGCGTTCTAGTATACATGTTCTGTGCATCGCTGGCGCGACTTTGGTTGAAACCAGCGCAACTAAACATCAAGATCGGCGCAGGCAATTCCGCGGGCGACGAGGCGCTGGGTGTTATGGCGATGTTCTCCAAGACATTGCTAAAAGCTGCGCCCATTCTCTACGGCATGGCGTTAATTTTCTGCCTGCTCTTTGCTGGGATGAACCTCGTGGCCAAGGATGATATCGCCAGTGTAGCGCCTGCTGCTGAAGTGGAGTCTATCACACAACATGAAGCAAGCTTCCTGGCTTCAGTTGCTGGAATCGCCAAGGAAACAGTAGGCGACATGGTGACTTATTTCAAGGACTCACCCCTGCCCGTGGCCGCCAAGTATCTGGACAAAAACTCCGTACTCATGATGGCGGTAAAAATACCGGTGTACCTGTTTTTTTATTTTCTATTTTCGTACGTGCTAGTGGAAGCAGCGAGGTCGCTCTTTTCATTGACGCGTCATCGAAGATAATTACTGTCGCACAAGTCACCTGCCTGAAGCTCGGCGGTAGCTTTGTAAAAATGCGAGGAGATGAACGCGTCGATTATGACTACTTCGGTAATTCCGGCACCGTGGCATTGTCCTCTTTGCCCTTGGAGGTAACGCCGAGGAGGTCAAGAGGCAGTAGTGCACTGTCGAGTAAAAAGCTGAAGGGGAGATCGATGATGCTGGTGGAATTCTCGGTAATACCATCGGCTTTTTCATAAGCTTCCTTGCCCGCCTTGACGCCGGGATACAGCCCCGACTGCTTACCTTTAGAGCGAGCGTTTATTGAGCTGCAGCTGGCTGCGCCCACGACAAGGATAGTCATGACCGTAATTGGGAGGAGGAGTTTCTTCATGCGCCGACCCTATGCTCCTTCCCTTGCTTGTAAACCAAAATTCGTGCCATAGGCACTATCAAGTTGAAACGATCCACTGACGTATTACAAGGCCAGCGATTGTTAGACGTTAAAATATGCCTAAACCGCCAGTTGCCTCAATACGTACGGCAAAATACCGCCGTGGCGGTAATAATCCACCTCAATCGGGGTATCAATCCGGCACAGGACAGAAATATCCTGACTCTCCCCATCTTTCGTAACCCGCAAGGTTAGCTCGCTCTGCGGTTTGAGACTCTCATCGAGTCCCACGACGTCAAAAGTTTCAGTTCCATCAAAGCCAAAGCTCTGTGGACTTGCCCCATCCTTGAATTGCAGAGGCAATACCCCCATGCCCACAAGGTTACTGCGGTGGATGCGCTCAAAGCTCGCAGCCACCACGGCGCGCACGCCGAGTAGAAGCGTGCCTTTGGCGGCCCAATCGCGGCTGGAGCCGGTGCCGTATTCAGTGCCGGCCAACACAATGAGTGGTATGCCGCTTTCTCGGTGGGCCATGGCCGCTTCATATATGCTGGTGGTTTCACCATTGTACTTGGTTACCCCGCCCTCAGTATCAGGCACCATCTGGTTCTTGATGCGCACATTCCCAAAGGTGCCGCGGGTCATGATGCGGTCATTGCCGCGTCGGCTACCGAAGCTATTGAAATCTATAGGCTCAACATCATTGTCCTGCAGGAACCGACCTGCCGGTGAATCAGCCTTGATGGCACCCGCAGGCGAAATGTGATCAGTGGTGACGCTGTCCCCAAATAGACCGAGCACCTTAGCTCCGCTGATCTCTTCAATGGAACCGGGTTCAAGGCTAAAACCCTCAAAGAACGGCGGATCCTGAATGTACGTGCTCGTCTTATCCCATTCATACACATCCCCAGTGTTGGCCTGGATGTCATTCCACTTGGGATTTTGATCGGCGAAATTGCTGTAGAGTTTTCGGAAAATTTCCGGCTTAAGCGCAGACTGTAAAACATCACGAATTTCATCGAGGGAAGGCCAAAGGTCGCGCAGGAAAACGTCGTTGCCACCAGTGTCCGTCCCAAGCGGTTCGCTATTCAGGTCAATATCCACGCGACCGGCCAGCGCGAAAGCGACTACCAAGGGTGGGCTCATCAGGAAGTTGGCCTTGATGTTCTGGTGGATGCGCGCCTCAAAGTTGCGGTTGCCACTGAGCACACTGGCGGTAATCAGGTCATTATTGATCACGGCCTCCTCAATGGGCTTGGCCAGTGGGCCGGAGTTGCCAATGCAGGTGGTGCATCCGTAGCCCACAAGATGGAAACCGAGCGTATCAAAATATTCCTGCAAGCCCGTAGCTTCCAGATAATCACTCACCACTCGTGAGCCGGGTCCAAGCGAGGTTTTTACAATAGGATTTACCGTGAGCCCACGCTCCACAGCTTTCTTGGCGAGCAAACCCGCCGCAAGCATCACGCCAGGGTTAGAGGTATTGGTGCAGCTGGTAATGGCGGCGATGACCACGCTGCCATGGCCGAGATTCGATTCCCCATTGCCGTTGAGTGACACGGTGGTATTCGCTGAATCATAGTTGCCTGCTTCACGACCAAAACCGCCCTCGCTCACGGAGCGGCTAAACGTCTCGTGAAAAGCCTCCTTCATCCGCGGCAACTCAATACGATCTTGCGGCCGTTTTGGACCGGCGACACTGGGGCTCACGCTGCCGAGATCCAGCGCGAGGTCCACCGAGTAATCCACCTCACCCCGCTTCGGAATACCGAAGAGACCCTGCGCGCGATAGTAGTTTTCGTAGATCCGGCAATGCTCGTCGGTCCGTCCGGTGGCACGCAGGTAATTAACTGTCTCCTTATCGATCGGGAAGTAACCCATGGTTGCGCCGTACTCAGGCGCCATGTTGGCGATGGTGGCTCGGTCAGTCAGTGGCTGTTTCTCAGCGCCCGGACCATAATATTCCACATTCTTGCCCACTACCTTCGCCGCACGCAGCATCTCGGTGACTGTCAACGCAAGATCCGTAGCCGTAACACCCTCGGTCAACTCTCCGGTGAGATGCACGCCCACGACATCCGGTGTGAGGAAATAAACTGGTTGACCGAGCATGCCGGCCTCGGCCTCAATGCCGCCCACGCCCCAGCCGACCACGCCAAGGCCGTTGATCATTGTGG
>CBFHWX010000074.1:0-13616 GCA_965659445.1 Limisphaerales bacterium
TTTTGGGATGAGAAATTCAAGATCGTAAGTCTGCCATTCTCCAGGCGCTCGGCAGGCGTTTACTTTCGGCGGATGCTGACCGTATAATGCAGCACATTGGCCGTCGGCATAGCTGGGGTTATTATATGAGTCGAGCACCTGCACCTCATACTGACCACAAAAGAAAACACCACTATTGCCTCGTCCCTGACTATCTCCTTTCACTTCTTTTGGTGTTGCAAATTCGAGATGAAGTTTGATCGAGCCAAACTTCTGCTTGCTCGACAACTGCCCGGACTTTTTCGTCACTTCCATGTAACCATTTTCCACCTTCCACTTGCTATGACTCCATTTACTTGTGTCAGTACCATTAAAGAGAATGGCAGCACCTTTGGGCGGCTTAGCACCCAGTGTTTTTGACGGCCCCGCCTTGACTACCTTGGGTCGTGGTCGGTTGGCGTCATGGACCCGCCACTTTTGGCCAGGGATTACCGGAGTATCAGTGTAACCAGGCAGTTTCTTGTCCACAGCCACCGTTTCGAAACCGGAAGCTAACAACAACACGGTGAGAGAAAATAGAATATTCTTTTTCATATTAATCGGTTCGGGGTAAAGACTATCAGTGTGTGTTCCGTACCATCAAGGGAAACTTTCACTTGGCCGCAAGCACGCAGTCCGTTACAAGCCTACGTGCCAAAACAGCCCATCCTAGACATCATTGGCCTCCGTCTCGAACGGGGCGATACGCATATTCTGAATGGCCTCAACTGGCGGATCGAGGCCGACGAACACTGGGCAGTACTCGGCCCCAATGGTTCAGGCAAGACCTCCCTGCTCACCGCGTTGACCGGATACAAGTCCCCCTCATGCGGCAAAATCCATATATTGGGAAAAACTTTTGGCGAGGACAATTGGCTTCAACTACGGAAACAAATCGGACTGGTAAGTTCCGCGCTCGATAAACTGATGGCGCACGACGAGCCGGTTTTGGAAACAATCGTCAGCGGTAAGTACGCCATGATTGATCTTTGGCACGAACCCAGCAACGGCGACAAACGCGCAGCTCGCGCTATCCTCAAACGCATTGAGTGCTCGCACTTAGCCAATCGGCCGTGGACGCAACTTTCCCAAGGCGAACGCCAACGCATCTTGATCGGACGAGCCCTAATGGGCAAACCCAGGCTCCTGATGCTCGATGAACCCTGCGCCGGGCTTGATCCGGTCGCGCGCGAACATTTCCTTCAATTCCTCAATCGACTGGGGAACCAACGAAACACTCCGACAATCGTGCTCATCACTCATCATGTGGAGGAAATTATTTCGATATTCACGCACGCCCTGCTATTACGCGATGGCAAAGATTCCGCACAAGGTCCCGTGAAAAAGATTCTCACCGATGGATTCATGAGTGATGCTTTCAAATGCCCAGTCAATCTGCGCCGTCTCAATGGACGCTATTGGCTTACGGCATTGCCAAAAAATAAAAGGGTGATGTGATTAGAATTGCGGCCCCGGAAACCACGGCTGAAATTCCTCGTCGCCAATTCCATTTAATTCACTCTTTGTTTTCTCACCGTTGGCCACACTGATGATTTTTTTGAAAATTCGCGATCCAACCTCCTGAATGGTCTCAGTGCCATCAATGATGGTGCCCGCGTTGAGATCCATATCCTCCTCCATCCAATTATAGAGGGCCGTGTTGGTAGCCACCTTGATACATGGCGCCGGTTTGCATCCATACACACTGCCACGACCAGTGGTGAAGACCCCAACATTGCAACCACCCGCCACCAAACCAGTCATGCTTACCGGATCATATCCGGGTGTATCCATGAAGCCGAAACCTGGCGTATCAATCAATTCCGCATAGTCATACACCGCCATCAAGGGCGCCTGGCCACCCTTAGCCAGCGCGCCGAGGCTCTTTTCGTAAATCGTAGTCAACCCGCCTTCCTTGTTACCCACCGAGGGATTATTGTCGATTGTGCTGTCATGGCGGCGCGCATAATCCTCCCACCAGTGAATCTGCCGCATCAGCTTCTCGGCCATTTCTGGAGTAACGGCACGATTGGTGAGTAAATGTTCTGCACCATAAATTTCCGTTGTTTCCGCCAGCACTGAAGTTCCGCCATGGCGCACCAGTTCATCAGAAGCAACACCAAGGGCCGGGTTTGCCGTGCAACCACTGTTCCCATCCGAACCACCGCAATTCTCCGCAAGCACCAACTTCGATAACGGTTGCTCTGTTCGCTTCATATCAGCAACCTTTGGCAAAATCTTTCCCACAGCTTTCACCGCCGCCTCAATAGTTTTTAACGAGCCGCCCGTGCCCTGGATGGTCATGAACTCTGGTGGAATTTCCCCTTCTCGGAGGTCATCCAAATTATAGTCCTCACGAATGCCGCGTATCTGATTATCCTCGCATCCCAAACCAATCATCACGTAACCGGAAATATTCGGATGCCGTGCCATATTTCCAAGTGTACGGCGGATGATCTGCATCGGTCCACCCGGGTCCACACCACAGCCACCCTGCGTCTTTAACGCAATGACGCCATCTATTTCAGGATATTTCTTTTGAAAATCAGCTCCACAAAATCGGTCCACCACATATCGCGAAACAGAGTTGGAACAATTTACATTTGATATTACAGCAACGTAATTGCGCGTGCCAACGCGGCCTCCAGGCCGCGCAAAACCGTTGAAGGTACATCGCTCATTTTCCGGGTAAAAACTTGAAGGCTTGTAGTCAACGCAAAATGAATGTTCGCGCTCATATTCCTTGCAAACAAGATTATGCGAATGCACGTGCTCCCCAGGCTTGATGTTACCCTCGGCAAAGCCGATAATTTGACCATATTTTCGAACGGGTTCGCCATCGGCAACCGGCTGAAGTGCAATCTTATGCCCAGCCGGAATAGTCACTGGAGTCGTCACCGTGCCGTCACCGCCCACCAATTCCGTGCCTGCCTTGATAGTTTTTTTGAGGACTCCCACGTGATCGCCCTCGCGCAGGCGGAGCACAGCGAAGTCCAATTCAATTGAAGACATGGCGGTAAGATAACGAACTGGTCCAAATGCGCACAGCAGAAAGCTATAATTCCTCAACCTGTATCCAGGTATTTAACCGACGCCCGTTACAGTTGACAACAAGCCGATGACGGCCGGCCTCAAGCTCAACCATTGGCTCGTCATTCTCGGTGAAACAAAACAAAGTATCAGAGTGCCATTTAGCATTTACGCCAGTGATGCGCAAATGCACCTGACGACTTGATTGCGGCAAGTCGGGATCGAGATAGTAAACCGTGCCTGGCAGTGGCGAGAGAATTTTAATTTGTGCCGGCTCTACTGTTGAAATAAACGTGTGCTGTCGAAGATTATTATCCGCACTATCAAACCACTCAGCATATTCGCGCCCAAGTTTCGCGCGACCCAGCATATCGCGATCATCAGATGTTTCAACCTGTGGCAAACTGCCCTTCACAAACCACTCATTAACACCCTGTCGCGACAGCTTTCCACTAATTCGATCAACCCTCGCAGATATAACATCGGACGGACGTTTAAACCAGCTTGTGCCAAAGCGTTCGTGCAGATGGGCCATCAGCGAGTGCATGACCGGCGCAGCACCGGTCACCCCGGAAACATTCCGCATCGGAGATCCATCAAAATTCCCCATCCAGACACCCACGGTAAATTCCGGTGTGTATCCAATGGCCCAATTGTCACGAAATTCAGAACTAGTGCCAGTCTTGCAGGCAACGGGAAAATCAAATGACAGAGCTGAATCTAATCCGAATGCCTGTGCGCGTGCGTCATCATCGCTCAGCATGTCTGCGATCAACCACGCTTGGTCTGCATCAAATATTTTGCTTGCGGATTGTTGATCTATTTCCAGTAAACGATACGGTCGATGTACACCCAATCGGCCAAGCGTAGCAAAAGCGTTAGTCAATTCAATTAACCGGGTTTCGGCATTGCCGATAGTGAGACCCAATCCATAATATGCCGATCTCGCATTCAGCGTAGTTAAACCACATTGCTGTAAGCGCTTTTGCAAAGCTTTCGCACCGCCTACTTGTTCAAGTACTTTTACCGCCGTGACATTTAGTGAATTAGCCAATGCGAAACGTAGCCGAACCGGTCCGTGAAAATGACGGTCATAATTATACGGACTAAATACGCCAGTGGGTGTAGCGAAATCCGTAGGCACATCGGCAACCACACTGGCAGCCGATCGCCCTGATTCCAAGGACAGCAAATATGTAAATGGCTTGAATGTTGAACCAGCACTCCGGGGTGCCCAAGCACCATTTACCTGACCAGCATGCGGATCAAAATAATCGCGCGAGCCTACTAACGCCAGTACATTGCCGGTGGCGTTTTCGATTACGACCACTGCGCCATTGGAAACATTTTTCCCTTCCAACCGTTCAAGGCGATCGCATAACGCCTGATGCGCAAATCGATTTAGCGGTAAATCCAAAGTCGTTTGCACATTGGCATCCACATCACGTTGCTGATTCACCAAGTCGACAAAATGCGCAGCGGCAAATGCCCGACCCTCGGGATACAAGGCTATGGGTTCTGCGCAGGCACGGCGGTAAGAATCACCATCCAGATAACCGTTGCGATGCATCCGGGCAAGAATGGTGAGTTGCCGGCCCTTGGCGCGATCGAAATTCTTTCGCGGATTGAATCGCGCAGGAGCATTGGGTAAACCGGCCAGAAAAGCAGCCTCGGCCGGAGACAAATCTGAGAGCGATTTATCAAAGTAATACCGAGCACCAGTGCCCGCGCCACGACATAGATTGCCGTAGTCAATGCGATTGAGATATGCCGTTAGAATTTGTGCCTTGGTCCATTGACGCTCCAGTTTCCTGGCCTGAAGGCTCTCTACTATTTTCGTTCGCACAGTGCGCGAACGCGGTTCAACATTTTTTATCAACTGTTGCGTGATGGTGGAGGCACCCGACACTATCCGTCCCTGTGCGATCATGTCCTTCACAGCTCGCGCCACTCCCATCCAGTCTACCCCGTCATGTGACCAGAAGCGTTTATCTTCCGCCGCCAACGTGGCTTGAATAAATACCGGCGCGCATTCCTCCAGTGTCACAGGCTGTAGAAAATATTCTTCCGCGGTGAGCAGTAAACGCAATGGGACACCCTCGCGATCTGCAACCTGTGGGCTGATTACGGGTAATTTGCCGATGCCCTCAGGCAATGGAATAAGCGATACAGCGAGTTGCAGCCCTAGCCAACCGACAACCCACATACACACGATTCGCAACGCCCAGCGTCGCCACATTTCATGTGCGAACCAATTGCGGCAAGATTGAATGAGATCATTCATCCATAGGCAAGGTCACGATGAGTTGACTGGCGGAAAGGCCGATGGTATCGGGATCGTACATGGCCTCGGCCTTGGCCGCAGGCGCAACCGACTGCCCGGCCGCGCGCACTCGGGCGAGATACTCGATCCGATGCAAGCCATCATCCATGTGGTCGGCATAAAATACCGCACGATCCTTGCGCAGCACTTGGTGATCAATGAACCAATTGGATCGCGTTCGCGTTCCAGTGCGCTGGGTTCGCAGGCGCATATTTACCGGCTCCAGACAGGCAGGCAGGCCATCCTCGATTGCAAGAAAATCGGTTGACGAATTTGGAATGTCCACCCGCAAACTCACTCGCACCAAATCCCCCACGCGTAGCGCAGCCCCAGGATCTGGTGTGCCATCGTCCTTCAGGCGAGTGTATTTACGGGAGAGGCTCAACCCCTGGCTTACGGGCAGAGTCTGGATTGCGGTCGGATACATGGCTGCCTTTACACGAACAAAGAGCACACCTTTTCCGGGATTGCGAAGGATCAACGGCATTTCCTCAGGGCCTGATTTGTTTTGAAATGTGAATACTGCACCGCGTTGTTTTTCGTTCAAATCAAAGGAATGTTCCTGATCACCCCAAACCAATGTTCCACTGACGGAACTATTGTCAAATGTTTCGCTGGCGTAGGTAGAGAAAGCGTAGATGGCCCAGGCATTACCAAAAGTGGTACCCCAGTGACCTCGACGAGAAGAGCCGGCAAGCATGGCGGCAATTTTCGAGGCATCCTTATGTGCGACATTCTGTCGACTGCGCGCAAGCAATCGCATGGCCATTTTCTGATTGGCACTTCCGTAGTAACCGAAGGCCGACTCCCGATTTTTCGTAGGTTTAAGAAGCGTGTCAACCATCTCGTTGGGCCCACCGACTTTTGCAACGGCCATCGAGAGAAGAATGCGCGCACTCTCCGGCATTTTGCCGCGCTGCTCAAAGGCTTTTTCGTGAATGGCCGCCTGAGGCGCATCCAATAACGTGAGCGCATAAAGCGCGAGGCAGTGGTCTCCCCAGTTTCCATCGGCAGGACGCTTGACGAATTTTATCAGGTATTTTTTTAGCCCGCCTAGAGGTCGACTGGGCACGGTCTGGCCACGTGCCTTGGCGATGGCGAGCACCATTCCACCATAAGCACTGCCGAAATCGCTCGCAGACTGGCCCGGCCAGTAGCCAAGGCCGCCGTTATAGGTTTGCATACTCAACAGGCGATTGATGCCGTACTCGATTGTCTCCTTAGCCTTGGGCGTATTGCGGTTGAGTTGGGGAAAAACATCATCAAAATCCTCCAGTAAAAGCCACGGAAGCAAGCCGGAGCTGGTCTGCTCCACGCAACCATGAGGGTAACCGAGCAAATAATCGGCAGCCGTCTCAAGTTCCGCCATCGGCGATGTACTTACGCCAACTGTATAAGTGCCCTCAGCTTGGCGGAGCGCGGGATCCAGCGGCTTCAGTAAATCCGCCTCGGCATCGTCTAGACGGACAAAGTGAACAGCTCGACGAAGAGGTGCCACATGGCGAATGTCAATATGCGTTTCGCGCGCATCTTTAATTTCATGTTGTTCCACACTCTGTACGCGCCAAACAGTACGAGCTCTACCAACAGCGGAAAACTCCAGTGGGAATTTCACAGCCAATGAGCCCTGAGCAGGGATAGTGACGCGGCGTTTAGTTTTGCCTTTGGCTATTATTGATTTGTCGATCTCGAGCTGAACTAGAGCGCTAATGGGCTCGTCAGTCTGATTGTACACCATCGCCTTGGCGGTGAGATGATCCCCCACTCTGCCGAAGCGCGGCAAGGCGGACTCCACCATCAACGGCAGGTTGATGCGGAAACCGGCCTCGCCAGTGCCAAACTGATCAACCTTGTGTGCCACGGCAAACAATCGGTAACGCGTGAGACTGTCTGGCGCGGTGAAGCTGGCATGCACTTGGCCTTGATCGTCAGTCTGCAGCGTAGCATTCCAGAAGGCTACGGCCAGAAAGTTGCGACGCAACTTCCCCTTGCCGGATCCACCACCTCCAATGAGATGACCCTTGTTGCCATAATGCACCCGACTGGGATCTTCCGTACGCATGAACGGAAAAGAAGAGGAGGTGCTGACCTGCAGCGGCCGTGGTTGATAAAAATATTCGTGCAGATTGGGTGCCTTATCACCCGTAAGATCAAGGATACCTTCATCCACAGCGTAGAGTGTGACTTCAGCATTACGCACCGGCACGCCATTGCAATCGTTCACCTGCACAGCAGTTTCCACTTCTTGACCGGGACGATAATCAGCCTGAAAAAGTTTGGCCTTCACCTGAAGGCGAGAACCTTTCCGTTCGACTTTCAATTCGCAGTAGCCCAAACGGTATTCGGCCGCTTTCACCTTCCGTGTGCTATCCACAGCGCCTCGGAGCAACATCACAGACACAAACACATTTGGCGCATCAGTTTCACTAAGGGGCACCTTAATCACCGGAGCGTTGCCGGAGACAGTTACCTGAAACGAGCGCAGAACTTTTTCGCGTTCAACCGTGACCAACGCAACGCCACTGATTGGAGCCTTGAGGAGAATGTTTGCAGTATCGCCGGAGTGATAAAGCGACTTGTCCGTGACAAGATCCATCTGGAATTCATTCTCATAATCCCAAGCTTGCGGCTGTTCGCCGCTCACATAAAACTCAGTAGATGTAAGCATCGGCCGCCCTTGAGAATCCTCCCCACGCAACACCAGTTCATACTGGCCTGACTCTGGCGGTGTGATCGGAACGACTACCGGATCCGCATTTCGACCGATGGTCCGTAACTTTGCCTCATTGATTTGTTTTAATTTCCTTCTATTCTGAAACCGCACAGCACCCCCTGCTCCCTTCATCTTAACAATGTGCCATTCAATCTTGTTGAGTGTCGCGGTGTATGAAATGCCTGTTCCAGCAGATTTTCCAGTAGGATTCACAGCCACCACTTTCAGGGCCAAAGGCTGACCAGCCCAATGGACTTCTGACAGTTCTCGCAAGCCAAGATAATAATCAGAACTGTGCTGCGTGACCGAGGTGGCAGCTACAATTGTCTGCAGATTTGCATCAGTGATGCGGACCGACAGGAGGCCCCGCAACGGGGCGTGCATATCACGATTAGTATTCACTTCCGGCCTGATGGTCAGAGCACCTTTCGCGGAAAGAGTTCCTTCTCCGACAAAATCCATAAAATCACTGAAGTCGTGTGCACCAAAACTGAACTCATCCCAGCCCGCCGGCCAGTGTCGACCTGATCTGCCTTCAAAGGTCCATTTGACTTTTGCTCCGGAAAGTGGTTTTCCAAAATAATAACCCACCTGCAGCGGCACCTCGATGGATTCATCCGGAGAAAATTGGCTGCGACCTGGAAAACGTACCTTGAAAGTACTCGGCTCATATTCAAACACGTCGATGTAATGGTTCTTGCCCCCCACCTTAATGACATGACCGCCACTAACTCCTTTGGCTAGCTGGATTTCCAGATCAAAGGAACCAAGCGTGCTCAGTGTCACTTCGTCATTATAGAAAACATGCCCTCGCGGATCCCTTGTCTCTACCGGCAGCACGAGGTTGCCAAAGGGTATTTGCAGTTTCCCATCATACCACTCGCGAACATGACCTTTGAGCCGGACAATATCACCTGGCTGATAAACGAGGCGATCGGTGAAAAGATACGTCTTAAGGTTTTCATCATCGCCCCAGCCACGGTGAATGCCGAAAGACCACAACGGTATGCGCGAATAATAACGGTCCAACTGCATTGTGTGCTGGTCTCCCTGATGGGTAACCGTCACCCAACGGCTTGCATTCTTGACGGCTTTGGGACTGAGAATGACGTTGCCTTCAGCATCGGTTTCAGACCTACACAGTGACTCATTGCGCCCGGTCGTCACTCGCACCGCCGCACCGGCCAAGGGCATAGCGTTGTGGAGTGAAAAGGCATGCAAAAACATCTGGCCGCCAGCCTCTTTCCAGGCAATTCCCACGTCCGTTAATTGGACCACCGCCTGAGCACTGCTAGCCGTACCATCCTGCCCCACGCTTTCGAGAGAGACAAACAGAGCCCCCCCCTTCTCATTGTTTCTTCTATCCCCCAATACTTCATCCCAACTAAACTCTTCTTTTACAGCCTGATCAGCTGCAGCACTCGGTCGATAGATGTTCTCGTGCACCTGCTTGCCGGGAACGAGATCATAATTCAAAGGCTGGGCATCACGCCAAATCCACGTACCGCTCCAGTCGAGCCTATGTCCTCCACCAAGATAATCGTGCCGATATGCGTTTAAAACTGACATCAACTTATCTGATGCTATCCACTTGACACGCAGGCGGACCGCACGGTTGTTCACAGACACAAAACCAAATAGCCGCTGTCCACTTGTTGCTTGGGAGGTAAGGGTGTCGGGTAAATAAACTCGACTGGGCAACGGACTAAACACCACCGTATCGCTCCATTCACTGGCAAGTCTAAAGCCAAGCCTGCTAGGCAGACCGGGCTTCAATCGCACACGATATTTCCGGCCTATCTCAAAATCACCCTTAATTAATAAATACCGCCCTTCAGAGGCGGCCTCATAATTAATCTTTGCACGAACAGATTCGCCAGAATTACCGTTGCCGTTGAACTCCTCGACCACCAGCCATTCTCTATAATCATTATTCTTTTCTTTCTGAGAAAGCATCCGATTAAAGGACACCTCAATTGTCCGTTTATGATTCAGTCGATTATTAGCATGGGCATCTGTAGCCTTCATTGGTTCTCGCATGCCCAAGTCAATTTTTATCGTATGCGCAAACCTATTCTTACCATCGGCCGATGGTAGACCTTTCCGCAGCACCAGTTGCCATTTCGCCCCGCCTGCAAGCAAGCTGGTTGGTGAAATAGTCAGATAAGTTTTGGTCCGAATATTAGAATCAGTGTCATCATCAGCCCGTTGAGCTGACAATACTGCGCGTGGCGCTTCGAGACGTGCAGGTATCGCCGCACCATCTGCTGAAACAAATTCCACAAATGATTTTGCATTGGCAGGATCCATCGGAACATTAAATTTAAGTTCAGTTACGAATTGCCTCTCGCTAGGCAGAGACAATTGTGAAGGAGCATCCTCGAGACGCATCGGAAGAGTGAGAAAATGGCGCCTGAGCTCCAATCCGTTTCCTTTTGCTAAATCCTGTCGAAGCGTAATGGTATATTCTGTGTCCAGAGGAAATATGTCGGCCGGAGTAAAATGTCCTGAACGCGTACTGTCCCAAACAAATTTACCCTTAAGGGGAGGACTAAAAATAAGCGGACATTCTAAACCTCCCAATCCAACATTACCGGTCTCGACCATTGGCATATCAAAACGGACGCGGAAAATTGTTCGTGGAGACAGCTCGGCGCCAACTGGAAGAAGCACTACGCCACTCTCCACATCCTGACTCTCCGAAGAACTCGAATTGCTCGGTTTCAAGTGCAGTGATGCGTACCCTATCCAACCAATGACAGACACAGCAATTGCACCCAGCATAACTTTCACCGGCCCATTCAATAAACGTCTATTTACTTTTTCATTACCCATTGACTTACCTCCTGATTGAAATTTTGGAACGGAGAATTCGACCCACCATTTATTGATACCCTTCCAATCGAAACAATCTAACGAGATTTATCATTTTGGTCATATTTGCCCTGAATGGTTTGGTCGACCACAGGCTCTTTGGGAAGTACAGCGACCGGCGATTTAGAATTTCGAGTGCCTAGGTAAAGTAATAGCGCATCTGAAATCCCCAGCAACAAGACCAATACGGTGACAATTCCAATTAGCCGACGCTCGCGCCAGGTAAAGGGTCGGGCGAAAATAGAAGGCGCAATAATTCTTCGCAAGGCAGAGGCGAAGTCATTTACATCATCAAAACGATCACCTTCCCCATGTGCACAAGCCCGAAGCAAAAGCTCATTTAATTGCATCAACTTGTCTTTCCGTGACAATCCACGCGCGATGGCAGGCAAATCCGGAAAATCGTTTCGGTCCATTCCTGTGCTGCTCTCATAAAGCACTTTGCCCAACGCAAAAACATCCGCCGCTGGATCACCCGTGCCTTCCTTAGGCAGAAATCCTAATGTGCCAACGGAAAATGAGGAAAGCCCGGAGTCCGCCACAAGACCGATGTCGGCAAGTTTGGGCCGACCATCGACAAAGATGATGTTAGAGGGCTTGATATCACGGTGGACAAGACCGTTGGCATGCAGATAACCCAAAGCCTCGGCAAGTTGCACCCCGAGATCGATGCACTCTTTAGCAGGCAATAGACCGCGTGCGCTGAGCTTGGACTGTAAGGTCAGCGGTGCGTAATCAAGCGAGCGAACGTTCTGGCCCACAACTTGGTCGTCAGCCAGTTCCATGACGTAGTAGAAATAACCTTCATCCTCGTTGCGGCCTACATGCAGCACATCAACCAATCCGTCATGCCCGCGCGAAATAGATTCGTAGCGCCGAATACCGTTTAATTCGCGCTGATAGGGCCGAGCATCGTCGAACAACGACCGCTGCACGATCTTGATTGCACGCCAAGTGCCCAACACGCTGCGAGCCAACCACACCTGCCCATAGCTTCCACGAGCTATTTCAATCACTAACTCATATTCCGGGATATGAAATGCAGTTCCCAACATAAAACCTATTTCTGGAATGAGCTTGTTATTTGCGGGTAATTCACAGGGTACTCCCAAGTAATTCTTCCGAACCTCCCTAAGTAAAATTAGTATAAACCCAGATATTCACAAAGAGAAGGTTATTCACCGTTCAAACAAATTTCTGAAAATAAAATGGTAATAGTTGTTAGATTCGCGACTAGCAGGCGGTATTTCTTTGTGAGATGGGGGTATACAATGAGACAACATCAACTTGTTCTTACATTGAAGGTCCGCGGCAATCATACGCGGAGAGGAGTTTACCGACGCAACCAACCGTTAGCGGAATGGTGGTTCCAGCACATACGCGCAAGCCTCGAGGGAAAAGAGCCGCACTCAGCGCCTTGGACGATTCCTACACAGGAAAAGTTTCGCTGGCGTTGACCGTTAATCATTTTTCAAGGAAGGCTACATTCGCATGAGGGAAAGCGCAGCCACGGTTGGGTTGAGTAACGGCTGCATGCCTCCTGGCTCCTCGTGCTTATATCCGCAGCCAGGGTCCACCCGTCCGTCCGGGAAACCGGACGGACGCCCCCTGAGCGAGCCCCGTCCAGGCGCGCAAAGCGCGCCGGACGGGCGCTAAGGGCTGTGAACTGATCCGTATTGCCGGTTAGTAAATTATATGCTGCAATCTGCACCAATGAAGGCTAATGCCCCACTGCTCGAGACTCGCAGTAGCCTGATCAACCGCCTCAAGGCCACAATCAACGGCGAGAGTTGGGAGGTTTTTTTTGACACCTACGGGAACCTCATTTTTAACGTAGCACGCCGTGCGGGCCTGTCTGAGGCTGATGCTCAGGATATTGTCCAGGAAACCATAGTGAAAGTACACAAGAGCCTTGACCGCTTCCAATACGACCGCAACCGCGGTTCATTTAAGGGGTGGCTTCACTCGGTGACGCGCTCCCGTTTAGCTGAGCATTTTAAGAAACAGCAGAAACGCCTCCCCCTGAATCAACCATTTAACGATACAACCGACGAGCCCACAGCTGATATTTCTGATCCGAAGGGCTTGGAGCTAGAACGCATTTGGGATGAAGAATGGCATAAGAACCTCATCGACAGTAGCCTTACCCGTATCAAGCGAATAGTGAGCCCAAAACAATTCCAAATCTTCAAATGTTACTGTATCGATGAATGGACCGTGGCAGAAATCTGTAAAGCGCTCAATGTCAATTCCGCGCAGGTTTACATGGCCAAGCAACGTGTGGGAAAACTTTTCAAGCAGGAGTTGGAGCTCGTACGGTCAAAGGATGGCCCTGCCTAAGATTATTCAAATACATCATCGGATGGGGCAACAAAACTTTGAGCAACTCCTCCCCGCCAAGACTAAAGAAAGACTGTTACATCTGCACATTCTCCGACATTCATAAAACGCATCTCCCCTCCTACACTTGGCATTAAAAATGTCCGGCACATCCAATTCAGATGGAAAATGGTACGCCCTGAGGGAGTCGAACCCCCAACCTCCTGGTCCGTAGCCAAGCACTCTATCCAATTGAGCTAAGGGCGCAGCCGAAAGTGTGGTTTAGCGAGTTCTTATTTTCATGGCAAGTTATTTTTAGTTGAACGACTGATTCACGCT
>CBFHWX010000075.1:0-13596 GCA_965659445.1 Limisphaerales bacterium
TTCCAGGATTGCCGCACGTTCCATCACATTGCGTAATTCTCGGACATTACCAGGCCATTTGTGAGAGAGAAGTTTCTCCCGGGCTTCAACCGATATTTTCAATTCCGAGCGGCCTAGATTATGACAGTTTTGTGACAGAAAATGGTCCGCCAGTAGGATAACATCATCCCCACGTTCATTTAATGAAGGTGGATGGAACTTCATGACGTTCAGTCTGTGATAGAGGTCTTCACGGAATTCGTTTTCCTTGATTGCCTGAACAATATCCCGATTGGTGGCTGCGATGATCCGAACATCGACATGCTTTTCCTCATTACCGCCCACCCGGGTGAAACTTCCGTCCTCCAAAAAACGGAGAAGCTTCGCCTGTAAAGGTCGGCTCATATCGCCAATTTCATCCAAAAATATAGTGCCGCCATCGGCCTGTTCAACTCGGCCGGCCTTAGTTCTTAACGCACCAGTGAAGGCGCCCTTTTCGTGGCCGAAGAGTTCACTTTCCAGTAAAGTCTCTGGAATTGCGGCACAGTTGAGTCGTATGTAATTCTTGTCCTGCCGTCGACTCAGACTGTGAATGGCTCCGGCCACCAGCTCCTTACCCGTTCCGCTCTCACCAAGAATGAGCACTGTGGAATCGGTTGGAGCCACGGTTTTAATAAACTTCCGAAGTTCCACAACAACCGGAGATTCACCGATAATCTGGTGCACTTCATAAATTTCACTGCTTTGCGCACGCACACGTAGGTTCTTGTTCTCTTCAAGTAGATCATGGGTTCCGCGGCAACGTTCCACTGCATGAAGCAGTTCCTCGGGGGCAAACGGCTTGGAGAGATAATCGATCGCACCACTTTGGATAGCTTCCACAGCAAGCTTGGGTGTGGCAAAAGCGGTGATAATAATCACTGGCATCTCAGGCCAATCAGTTGCCGTCCGTTTCAGGAGATCGTAACCGCTCATACCTCCCAAGCGCGCATCTGTGATCATCATAAGATATTGGGCACCCGCCTCGGCAAGCATTTCGATTGCCTGCTCCGCTGATTCTGCGAGATCCACCTCATAATTTTCATCCACCAACAATTGGCTGACTGTTACCCGCATATTGGGCTCATCATCAACAACCAGAATGGGTGGCACGTTCGCTTTCATGACAAGGAGTCTTGCAACAGGGTTCGGGTTGGGAAGGTTAAGATAAATTCGGTACCTTTTCCAAGCTCTGATTCCATTCGTATTTTGCCACCGTAGAGTTCCGTGTTTTGTTTCACAATAGCCAATCCCAAACCGGTTCCTTTTTCCTTGGTTGTGAAATAGGCTTCAAAAATCTGTTCCCTCTGATTCTTCGGCACTCCCGGCCCCGAATCCTTGATCCGAAATTCTATCATGTAATTCCGCGAAGCCTGACAGGACACTGCAACCTGCCCTCCCTTACCAGCAGCTTCGCGAGCATTAACTAGAAGGTTGAGTATAATTTCCCGCAAATGTGCCCGCTGCATCATCAGTGAGGGTAAGACTCCGGACAAATTCTCATTTACCTGCACTCCGAAAGTGTGCTCCGGTGGAAACACTTCCTCCAAGACACTCTTGACTTCTTGCTTCACGTCAATTTTTTCAACGCGCCCCTCGGATAATCTCGCATACCCCATGAGTTCGGTCAGAATCATATCTGATCGGTCTACCTCACCGCGAATGATATCCAACTGCTTCGGTGAAGATTCATCCATATCACCCAAATTCCGTTGCATAGTAAAAGCGGCATTGTTGATGATGGCCAGTGGGTTTTTCAATCGATGCGCAATCTCCGCCGCTAGTCGCCCCGTGGAACGCAACTGCTCGCGCCTTAAAGCGTATTCCCGGGCATCAAGCTGAGCCTGTCGATCACGGTCAAACAACACCTGCACACCGTAGCAAAGAGCCGTCATCAACACCAAAAAGAAAACACGAATGGTAAATAGTGAACCCTCATATTCCTCCTCCAAAGATTGGCTCGCTGCCATCACATCTTCAAGTGTCTTCGGCACCTCGAGCTGTTCCTGCACAATCCAACCTTTCCAGATAAATATCGCCGTCGCATATCCCGCCGTAGTGAGCAGATTCATGGAAATTTGCGTTACGGGAATAGGCACACTGATAGCATTTCGCACAATAAGAACAATAAACACCCAGTAGATCATGCTGTCCAAACCGCCGGTAATCACCACCAACGCAGAAACCACAAGGCCATCAATAAAATTCATCACCAACGTCACCCAATGCACCACACGTAAGGGCCACCGATTAAAAAACAGGAAGAACAGAATTGCTCCCACATTCACAAGCACATAGCCAAGGAAAAGCTGCTGTACGGGTTCACTTGCAATTTTCGTGCGCTCGTTGGGAAAAACTTCGGAAAAAAACAGGAAATATGCCATCAAACAAAGCACTGCTATTTTCACCGGCACACCAATGTCCCGCTCCATCAATTTGAGGCGGCGATACTGCTGGTCTGAATCAATTGAAGAAGTGCTAACGAGCCGTAAAAAACGCTTGATGTTATCGAGTGCAAACATTTAGACCGCGAGTTTTATGATGCCAAGCCCACCGACTGTAAGGCTGCGGTGGTTATTTCTTCGACGGGGGCCAATCGTCCTAGCCCTTCGTAGCCGCAGGCCAAATCACCATCAGCCGGGCCTACTATCTGCACGCCACGCTCAGTCAACACCCTCA
This sequence comes from Limisphaerales bacterium, assembly GCA_965659445.1. Lineage (GTDB taxonomy): Bacteria > Verrucomicrobiota > Verrucomicrobiia > Limisphaerales > UBA1100 > UBA1100. The sequence continues at coordinate 2,698 of CBFHWX010000075.1, forward strand.
CGTTGGCTTGTGTAGCCGGGTGCTGCCACATTTTACCATTCAACGCGGGAGCAAGCATGAGAGCGGCGTCAATATTTAGTGCCAGCACGATACATCCTAGTGCGTCATCTGCCATACCACCTGCCAGCTTTGCAATGGTATTTGCAGTCGCGGGAGCAATCAGCAGCATGTCCGCCTTATCTGCCAAATGAATATGCGCAGGTCGCCACCCTTCTTCCTCGTCATAGAGACTGGTGACCACAGGATTTTTGGAGAGCGTCTTAAAGGGAAGTGGCGTAATAAATTCCTGTGCGTCCTTTGTCATTACCACATGCACATCCGCACCGGCCTTGGTGAGTAAGCTGCAAATGTCCACCGCCTTGTGAGCTGCGATGGAGCCAGTAACCCCGAGCACGATAATTTTCCTGTCCGACATCATCCGTTCTTTGCTAAATCATAAATTGCCTGCAAACGCTTCCAGTCGGCATCTTTTGTTCCACTAACTACCACATGGTCAAAACAATCCTTCTGCTTCATCTCCGCCTCAGCAATGGCGAGGCGTTCTTCAATTGCCTCCAGATCATCTTCATTACGCATCTTCAACCGTTTGCGCAATTCATTAACTCCGTTTGTCATCAGGCAAACAGTCGTTAACGCCTCGTTTAATTTTATATCTTGATCAGCCATCGCACTAATTGCCATAGCTCCTTGCACGTCATTCACAAGCAACACGTCAAGACCCGACGCAAGCATTTCGAACACCGACAATTTCATAGTTCCATACAGTTTGCCGTACACTTCGGCATGCTCCAGAAATTCTTCCGACTCTACGCGCCGCAGGAATTCTACTCTACCCAGGAAATGATAATCCACACCATTCACCTCGCCTTCACGGGGTGCGCGGGTAGTGCAAGTGACTACACGAGCAAGATGATCATTCCAGGACAATAACCGCTGCGCTACCGTCGTTTTCCCAACTCCAGAAGGACCAGAAAGCACCAGCAATACCGGATGCGATTTCACCCTCATTACTCTACGTTCTGAACCTGTTCACGGAATTTTTCCAACTCACTTTTCAATGCTACCACCCATCTTGAAATCTGAGCATCATTCGCTTTTGATCCAATTGTATTAATCTCTCTGCTCATTTCCTGTGAAAGGAAATCAAGCGTCCGGCCAACTGGCACCGTTACCTTGGCGCAGTCAGCAAATTGATCGAAATGACTTTCAAGTCGCGTCAATTCCTCCGTTATATCAATGCGATCTGCGAAGATCACCACCTCTTTCATAACACGCTCCTGATCGACACCTATCTCTAAACCCGCGGTGTGCAAGCGTTCGAACAATTGTTCTCGGTGACGTTTGGTAGTTTTTGGCGCTTGCCGAGTAATGGCCAACACTGATTTTTGCATCAGGCTAACGCGCTTCTTTAAGTCATTTTTGAGATTAGCTCCTTCTCGGGCACGCATCCTGAGTAAATCGCTCAGTGCCGAACGGAGTGCCTTGCGAAGGGCTGGCCAAAGCTTTTCCACCTCCAGCACCTCCTCAGTTTGCTGCATCACGCCCGGTGCACGTAATATTAAGTCGATACTCAAATCTTCTTTGACCTTCATTTCCCTGGCAAGTTTACGGTATTCGCGCGCATATCGCTTGGCTAAATTGGTATCTATTTTAACATCTGAATTGCCGTTGGCCGATGTTGCGAAACCAACGCGGGCCATAATGCGTCCACGGGAAATCTGAGAGTTGATTTCATCGCGCGTGCGATTCTCGAGCGCATCCAATTCCCGAGGCAGATACAGCGATAGCTCCGCCTGCTTGCGGTTTACCGTACTAATCTCGACGGTGAATTTTGCCCCGTTACGGGAGGATTCGCCGCGCCCATAACCCGTCATGGAATTCATAGGACGAGGACCTTGGCAGAAATTGGACTTCTTTGAAAGCCGGAAGCCTTACTCTTTCAGCTCCTCATTCACGCGCTTAATAGATATCGATCGACCGGTGGCACCATCCACCTCGATCACCGCACCTTGTAGCAGAATCCTACTTTTTGCTACGGGAAAACGATGCGGCTGACTGGTGAGAAACTTTTGCACCACCGGCTCCCAGGCGCGGCCCAGAACACTATCATGTGGCCCGGTAAATCCTACATCACACTGAAACGCCGTGCCACCGGGAAAAATAATTTCATCGGCAGTCTGCACATGTGTGTGAGTGCCAAAGACAGCGCTCACCTCACCATCCAGCATTCTGCCCATGCCAATTTTTTCACTGGTGGCTTCCGCGTGAAAATCCACGATAATTATCGACGCTTTCGGCGCAAGCCGTTTCACCTCTTGCTTCACCGCCAGAAATGGATTTTCCAGTTCACCCCGCATGAAAACGCGGCCTTGCGCATTAATAATACCAACAGACGGCTGACCGTTACGTTCCACCAGCGTGCTACCCTGTCCGGGTGTCCCAGGCGGATAATTGATGGGCCGCACAAAACGCGGCTCGCCATCAAGTAGATCAATCACATTGCGCTGATCCCAAAGATGATCGCCACAAGTAATAATATCCACACCGGCGGCAAAAATATCCGCAGCCTTCTCGGGTGTAATACCATTACCTCCGGCTGAGTTCTCGCCATTTGCAATGACCACATTGAGGCTATGCCGCTCTCGCAGCCCGGGCAGCAATTCCTTCACAGCCTTGCGACCCGGCGCTCCTACAATATCGCCAATAAACAACAATTTCACGCGGCAACCGTAACGGTTGATGCTTTCCAGCGCAATCTGCTTGTCATACGCAATAACACCGGCACAATCAGCCCGCATGAAACCCGCACGGTTCCTTTTTATAATAGCGACCATTTTCCTAGCCACACCATCAGTTGCTGATGTTGCTTCAGACATGGCCAAGGCCGCCAATACCCTGTTGGCCAGTCTCGATGCAAAGCAAAAGGCGCAAGCTACATTTAAATTTACCGGCGAGGAGCGAACATACTGGCATTTCATCCCTGCTGAGATGCTCAAGGGCGGCGGTCGCAAGGGCCTTCAGATAAAGCAAATGAACAGCAAGCAACGCGAACTGACCCACGGCCTACTCAAGACCGTACTGAGTGAATCGGGACACAAGAAGGTGAAAAATATCATGTTTCTTGAAGATATTCTATTCGTGCTTGAAGGCAAAAACCGCCGTTTCGTGCGCGACTCTGAGGCCTACCACATTCTCATCTTCGGCAAACCCGATAACAAGGGCGCGTGGGGTTGGCGTTTTGAAGGTCACCACGTGTCGCTCAATTACACCATCGTCAACGGCAAGCTCAGTGTGGTGCCCTCCTTCTGGGCCAGCAACCCCGCTGTGGCCGATTTCGGCCCTGGCCGAAAGCTGATCGCCCTCGAAGTGGAGGAATTCGCCGCACGCGAACTGCGCAATTCCCTCACCACCGAGCAAGCCAAGAAAGCTGTAATCGCAAACAAGGCTCCCCGCGACATCCTCACCGCCGCCCTGCCTATGGCAAAAGCCATCAAGACCTCCGTCATTGCCTACCGCGACCTGAACAAGAACCAACAGGCACAGCTCACCAAGCTCATCAAGGAATACATTAACCGCCATCGTGCCGTTGTGGCCAAGGAGGATCTGGCTAAAATAGAAAAAATCGGTCTAGAAAAAATTTACTTCGCTTGGGCAGGCAGCACCAAACAATTCGAACCACACTATTATCGGATCCAAGGACCCACTTTCCTGCTCGAGTACGCTAACACCCAAAACGGTGCTAATCACATCCATGCCACCTGGCGTGATTTCAACGGCGATTTTGGTCGGGATGTTCTCCGCGAGCACATCCGCAAAAACCATTAGCCAACCCTTAGCAGTTACTATAGGCGTACCGCGAAGGCAATGGCTCAATGGAGGATTCTGTTCCAAATCATTTAAATGCAGGAGATCGACTTGAGATTGAGATCATCGATATGGCCTTTGGCGGTGAAGGTGTCGGTAAGCTCGATGGCTTTGTGATTTTTGTTCCATTTGTCATCACCGGCGAAGTGGCTCTCGTGGAAATTACGGAATGTAAAAAAGATTTTGCTCGGGCTAAGTTGCTGCAAATCCTTAACCCTTCATCCGATCGCGTCGATCCCAAGTGTCAGTATTTCGGTGAATGCGGCGGATGCCAGTATCAACACATCGACTACAAGGCACAACAGCACATCAAACTTGAGCAGGTGCGGAATCTCTTTCAGCGCATCGGCGGATTTAAACCGGGAGTAGTGGGCGATCTTATTCCCTGCCCCATGCCTTTTTCTTATCGCAACCGAATCATGATCCGCCGGCAATGGGATAAATATCAAAAAAAGGCTATTTATGGATTTTTACGTGCGCAGGACCGTTTGGTTATTGATCTTGAGCGCTGTGAGATTGCGGAAGAAGCACTTAATGAACAACTATTAGAGGTGCGCAAAAACCCGCCTCCACGAAACATGCAGAAGGTGGTGTTGCGCATGATGCCTGACAATTGGGAGATACATCGTGAGTCATTTTTCCAGAACAACTTCCATCTCTTACCGAAACTTGTAGAGGTTGTGCGTTCGTGCCTTTCCGATGCCGGCACAAAGCACCTGGTGGATACCTATTGCGGCATTGGGTTTTTCAGCATATCGCTAGCGGACCTAGTCGATTCGTTTGTGGGTATTGATATCGACAAACAATGTATTCTACCGGCCCGAAAAAACCTTGAGGACAGAGGCATGACCAATGGAGAATTTTTACTGGGCAAAACTGAGGAGCACATGGACACCCTACTGAAGCGTTTCCCCGCCGAAGACACGACCATTATCCTTGATCCACCGCGCAAAGGTTGCCGCAAGGAGGGATTAGAAATGTTACTAAAAGCAGAGCCACATCAGGTAATTTACGTGAGTTGTCATCCTGCCACGTTGGCGCGCGATCTAAAATGGTTGTGCGATAACGGCTACACGTTACAGAGCGTCACCCCGTTGGATATGTTCCCCCAAACTCAACACGTGGAGTGCGTTGCGGATTTGCGTCTCTCCACCTAGAATGGAATGCCGCTTCGACGCGAGGCAAAGACTTCCCATGCGATTCTCTGAAGGATAATTGCCTCCTGTTCACTTACCTGAAACAGTCCACCATCAGAAAGACCGAGTGGCGATTGCCAAGTGAGATAGGCGTAAAACATGCATGCAGTGAGATAGGCGCCGTGTGGAGAAGGGTGATAGCCATCGCGTTCACGCAACTGAATGTTGGGGTGCCGCGCTTCCAGAATCTGCCACGCGCGCCCAACGGGAACAACAGGGCAATTGATTTGTTGCGCCACAAAATTATAGCCACCCTCAGCTCGGTCGAGAAATTCGGTCTGACTAAAAATAGGGTCAGGTCGGGACTGTGGCATGAAGAGTGCGGCATGTGTCTTGGCGGCCTTAATCGCACCATCCAGCTTTTGGGCGGAACCAAGCATGCGTTGCCAAGCGAAAACTGGGATTTGGCTTTGCTCTTGCAATATAACCACATGCCATGCAAACCGATTGGTCGGGTTGCTAATATCACGAACAGTGTGACTGATATTGGTACGGCTCTGAATATCAGCAAAGTGATTTTCCAAAGTGTATCCACCCACTGCTCGAACTGAGGCTTTGATTTTTTGTTTCCCAATACGACTCATTCTGGTGAGCACCGAAGGCATGTCGTAACCACTTGTGAGACTGTTACCAAGAAATAGAACGCGAAGCGTATCGGGCAGCACAGGCCGATTCGTGCTAAGCAAAACATTTCCCGGCGGATTGGTGGGCGACCATGGATATGCCGGAATCGTGGGGTTAGATCCAGCCACAGGGAGCCACCGACCACGAGGCGTCCAAGGGTAATTCAAGCGCTGTGGAAGAATAGGCCCGGAAAAGTTGCTGAACTGACCGTTCCACCGAATATTCAGGCGCATAAAGCGCTGGGACGGCGATGCCACAGCAGAATAAGCCTGAAAGAGACTACCAATCAAAAGCAGGATGGATAAATATCTTCGCACGCGATTTGCCTTTTGCAGATTCAAAATAACCCAGCAGGGCATAGAGTCAAACCCAAGTGGTGTTATTGGATCATTTTGTTGTTACTCAAAAACAGCGTTGCAATTGCAGGAAGGTAAGCTTAAATGCCCGCCTTCCGTCGGGGTGTAGCGCAGCCTGGTTAGCGCGCGTCGTTCGGGACGACGAGGTCGTGAGTTCGAATCTCACCACCCCGACCACTTATCTCCACCAACACGGATTCTGGCGTAGCTTTTCCAACATTTTGGCATCAGCCTCGGGGAAATTGTAACAATTTAAGGTATCCATATCTACCCACGCAAGTGCTTGGCCCTCAATACCTTGAGGTTTCCCTGAGACAAGTTGGCAAAGAAAAAAATTAAGTTTTATAGTTTTTTTCGGGTACGCGTGTGTGGTCACCAATACTCGTTCACGCACATTCACCACTATTCCCACTTCCTCGAACAACTCCCGCTGCAAACATTCCGGAAGAGTTTCTCCCATTTCACATTTTCCCCCGGGAAACTCCCACAGACCTGCCAAATGTCTGCCCGCAGGTCTTTGCGCAATCAGAAGCTTGCCTTCACAAAAAACCAAACCAGCAGCCACTTCAATGGGATCTTTCATTGGTTTAAAAAAAATCCCCCGGCCGCAACCGGGGGATTGAAACAAACAAGTAAATATTACCGCCCTGGATATTCCAATACCGACCCTTCATCCTCTTCCTGCTCAGCAAAAAGAAAGTGGCCGCAAATTACTCCGGCTAAGGCTCCTCCGATCATTGGTCCAATCCAATATACCATCTGGAAAGACCATTCGCCCGAAACCAATGCCGGCCCGAATGCACGAACTGGGTTCATCGCCGCGCCGGTGAGGATTCCACCAACAAGTATTCCAGATGCCACCGCGCCTCCCACGAGAAATCCCATGGCCATGCGATTTCTATTCTTTAAACCGGCGAAGATCGCCAAACCCCAAAAGAAGGTCAGCATCGCTTCAAGGACAATGGCCTGTAAAATGGTAACCCGTTGCACACCGGGCACCTCTCGTGCTGCCACCTGTCCAACGGGCTCTGGAATTTCTAATCGCGGTGGAATACGAGGCGTCGCTGCCGCCACTGGGTCCAGCATAGTAGCCGTTTGTTGACCGGTGGATTCAACAATAGGGCCTCTCACGATCCAATTCATTTTTTCATTAGCCCCAAGGAAACTTGAAAGAATAAAGCACGCCATCACTGCCGCCAACACTTGCACAGGAATAATAAACACCGCACGCTTCAGCGGTAGCCTCCCGCCTAACATCATTCCGAGTGTGATAGCGGGGTTGAACTGACCGCTACCCAAACAGGAAAATGCCGCCACCAACACACCCACCGCAATACCACACGCCAAACCCATGGCAACAAAATCCGGATACCACCAGTACGCCGTGCTGACCGACACAAAAATAAAGGCAAATGTCCCTATAAACTCCGCCACCAACTGGCGGGCGATGGACAGTCCCTCTCCAGCGTCGGATATTTGAGCTTGGGTTTGCCAATTTGTCGCTTGGCTGGGTGCTGCCTCCGTTCCTACATTATGGTACTCCACGGGTGTATTTCCTAATACATCTGCCATTTTTCCTCCTTTGCAATAGCGCCACGAACCGCAGCGTGTTTCTGGAGTAAATGGACGGAACGCACTCGCGTCAAGGAGGAATTACTCGCCACGAAACCGCGAGTTACTTAATCTGCTTCTCGGCTTTCGCGGGAGGAGAATCGGCCTTCTTTGGCTGTTTTGCGGCTTTTTCAGATTCCTCCTGATTTTTTTGTGTAGCTTCAGTTTCAGGTTGACTCGGTTTTTCCTTTACCTCATCGCTGGACTCCAAACTGCCCGAAAGTCGTCGTGCTTCACTCTCCCAAAATGCTGGGATTAAACGCGGCCCAGCCTTGGTTACTTCCTCAAGCAGCTTCCTTGCCTCAGCTTTATTAGGCGGTGCCTTTGCCAAATAAAGCTTGGCCACCGCAACGCGTGATTGCATGGCCTCAGGACTTCCTGGAAAGAGACTGATGACGTTTTTATATCCCTTGATCGCTTCTTCAGTTGGAGAAAGTTGGTCGGCTTTAACTAATCCTTTAGCTTGGCTCGCCGCGTCCAAGCTGGCGGCTTTTCCGAACCGTGCTGCCGGAGTCAGGGGGCTTGATGGATTAGAGGTATAAAATTTTTCAAACGCCTTCTCTGCCTTAACGTAAGCGCCTTCGTCAAACAGTGAGCTTGCAGCCAGAAAACTGGCGTTCACTGCAGCAGCCGTTCCTGGATTATCATTAGCCACTCTGAGCAACCTCTCCGAAGCGGGTAAGCTGGTGTCAACACCTTCAATGAAAAAGTTTGGATTGGTCGCTACCAGAAAATCCTGTGAAGCCAATTCCTCATCCTGAACGCGCCGCACTTTTTTCACATACATAATCATACCGACACCAAGTGCAGCAATAATGATGAGCGAAACATGCGTGCGGTTTTCAACAAGCCATTCCCAAAAATCGACCAGCTTGTCGGGATGTGTTTCTGTGGGTTCCACGGGCGGCGCATCATGATAATTCGTACAAAAAACGCAAGCCACAAATGGTTTACGCTGGACGTCTAATCGTCTCGCGATTAAGAGTACTCCTATGGAAGGGCAACTCATCCAATACCTACCAGTGCTTATTTTGCTGGGTGTGGCCGTTGCATTCGCTGCTGGGAATCTCATTATTTCAAAGCTTGTAGGCAAGCGGGCCAAAAGCAATCCTACCAAGGACAGCCCGTACGAATGCGGCATGCTTGCCGAGGGGGAGGGTTCAAGCCGCATGTCGGTGAAGTTTTACCTCGTGGCGATGTTGTTCATCCTCTTCGACATCGAGGTGGTCTTTCTGTTCCCATGGGCTGTGGTCTACAAGGATATGCTCGGCCAAAATGCCGATCTAATCTTCGGTTCCATGATCTCCTTCCTTGGCATTCTCTTGGTCGGCTACATTTATGCCCTCAAGAAAAAAGCCTTCGACTGGAAACGTTAATCCACCATGGGCGATCCCTTGGGCCCCATCAAGTTTGGCACCTCCGGCTGGCGCGGTCTCATCGCGCGCGATTTCACCTTTGACCGGGTCAGGCTCACCACCCAAGCCATCGCTGATTTCCTTAAAGCCGAACGTCGCAAGAAAAGTTCCCCACTCACACAGCGTAAGCCAAACATCATTATTGGCCATGATGCACGGTTTCTGGGCCGTGATTTTTCTTTGGCAGTCGCAGAGGTTCTGGAAGCCAACGGCTTCACGGCACTGCTCTGCGACCGTGATACCCCTACTCCGGTCATCAGTCACACCATTCGCATGCGAAAAGCTTTAGGCGGCATCAACATGACTGCCAGCCACAACCCGGCAGAATATCAGGGCCTGAAATATTCTCTCCATAATGGCGCACCCGCTTCGCGCGAAGTCACTGATAAAATTGAGACCAATATTATCAAACGCCAAGCCAAAGGCTGGAAGTTTGATGGATGCGTAATTGGCACCTACGTATGCAAGGAGATAGACCCCATGGGGGCCTACTTCAGGCGATTGAGACAACTAGTTGATTTCAAGGCCATCAAGAAGGCGAAGATGAAAATCGCCGTGGAACTGATGTACGGTGCTGGCCGCGGCTATCTGGATACCTTGCTTGAAGAAGTAGGAGTTAAAGTCACCCGCTTCCATGAAAAGACCAACCCACTCTTTGGCGGCAAACCCCCTGAGCCCAATGCTGAGGGGATGCGTGAAGCCGCAGCCTGTGTCGCATCTGGCAAGGCAGAGATGGCTTTGGGCCTGGATGGCGATGCAGACCGCTTTGGTGTGGTCGATAAGGATGGCACTTGGCTTACACCCAACCAGATTCTTGCCTTGACCCTCTATCACCTCAAAAAGAACCGCCGCTGGACGGGCGCAGCTGTGCGTACTGTGCCTACCAGCCACATGATTGATGCAGTGGCCGATCATCTTGGCGTGAAGCTCCATGAGACACCCGTTGGCTTCAAATATATCGGTGCGCTAATGGAGAGTGAGCCAATCATTGTGGGCGGTGAGGAAAGTGGCGGACTGAGTGTGAAAGGCCATGTGCCTGAGAAGGATGGCATCCTTGCCTGTCTGCTGATGGCCGAACTGGTGGCTGTGGAAGGTAAACCTCTGGGTGAAATCCTGAAGCAACTGGAGAAGCACATTGGCAAATTTTACACCGACCGAATTAATGTCCATATCAACCCCAAGCAAAAAGAGGCCATCCTCAAGCGGCTTGCGAAGGGCTTAGATAAGATTGGCACGGCCAAGGTGGAAAAGTTTATTACGACAGACGGCTATAAGTTCCTACTGGCCAAAGGCGAATGGGTGGCATTCCGCGCGAGCGGCACCGAACCAGTGATCCGGTGCTATGTGGAAACTAAAACTGCAGCCCAAATGAAACGGTTACAAACGGCCTGCCGGAAGCTATTGAAGTGAAAACAAACTGAAAACTCAGTTAAATGTCCCGCACCACCACAAAGATCATCATCGCTCAGGAGGATGGCACGGTGGTGGGGCAGTACTTTCTGGGAGACGGAGAGCATCTAATCGGCCGCGCAAGCCACTGCACCATCCAGCTGGAGGCCGACCATGTCTCACGCGAACACGCCCGTCTCATCATCAGTGCCGAAGCGATTGAGATTGAGGATTTAAACAGCACCACCGGAACCTTTATTGACGGCATTAACGTAAAGGGCCGCATCCCGTTATCGGCCGGCCAGAAGCTGTGGATCAGCAATCTCTATATTGATATTGAAAGACAGGGCTTCGGCGGGTTGATCGAGGGGTCCCGTCTGGGAGATGGCCGCTTTACCCTGAAACGCGAGCTGGGCAAGGGAGGCATGGGCGCGGTGTGGTTGG
>CBFHWX010000076.1:0-13414 GCA_965659445.1 Limisphaerales bacterium
TTTCAAAAAACCCAAAACCTGGATTACAAGGAATTATGGTCGGCACTACATGCAGGGATCGGATGAATTAACCAAATCCATCATTGAATTTGATTGGCCGAAAATTAAGGAATCTCTAAGGGATGGTAAACGGGTGAAATTGGGAGAGGTGATCCAAGTATTTAGATTAAGGAAAACCTACACGGCCGCAAAGATCCACCCCGAAGCTGTAATGTTTCCAGTTGGCATGGCCATTGGCTCCGCTATAGAAGGAAGCGAAGGAGTTGTCGTGTATACCATTGGTATGACAGAAACCGCTCTTACAACTTCATTTAAAATTTTAAAGTTTATTGGCCATTTTACCTACGAACCAATCATCGGCGGGCAGTAAAGGCGGTTCAGAACAGACCCACATCTCCGCGCCTCTCCTCACGCCCGCGAAAACTTGAAGCAGCAATTCGGGAGACCGTCATCTCTTCTTAGGAATTTTTAATTGTTGCGTCCTGCCGGATGCCACCGCCTCGTAAGCCGCGAAAACCACGCGCAAGGCCCTCAAGGATTCACTCGTAGTAATGGGTGGAGGTGTGTTCTTTCGGATTGCGTCGATCGCATCCTGAAAAAACAAATGATACATATCACGCGTGTCGGTGTACTTAAACATCTGAATTTCCCTCGGCGCTCCCGGTTTGGTTGAATACCATTGGAGCGGCTGGCCCTCAAGATGCGCAAGCCTCAACCAACCGTGCGAGCCCCAAATTCGAATCTCACTCTGCTTGCCACGATCCAGATAGTATCCGGTGTTATGCGTCCCGGTCGCGCCGCTGGCGAAACGAAAACTCACCACCGCCGAATCTTCAACATGGATCGGCTGACCCCCAACATTTTGTGTAAACCCGTTAATTTCTAGAATTGGATCATCCAGCAACTGCTGAATCACATCGAGATAATGAATCCCATGGTAAATCAACTTGCCACCGCCAGCACGCTTGGGATCAGCGAGCCAGGATGCATGGTAGGCCTTGGTCGTCAACCGCGTCTGGTCGGCGATCCAGACCATGCTGACCGAGTACGGTTTGCCAATCTCACCGTCTGCGATTAATTGCCGGGCTTTCTTTATGGCCGCGCCTGACCGGGTCGCCATGGCCAGCATTAGGTGGCGCTTGCGTTCTTCGGCAAGTTTGGCAAGTTGCTCGAATTGTCTGAGCTTTGTGCAGCTTGGCTTTTCGGTTAGCACGTGACTGCCCACTTCCAGCGCCATGCGAATGACCTCTGGCGCGTTTACTCCTTCCATCGTCACAATGGTCAGTACGGGGCGAACCTTTTCCAGCATTTGCTTTGGGGTCATATACCCATTACCATGAAAGCGTTTGCCGAGTTGTCGCTTCGCATTTTCCAGCATGGCCTTATCAGGAACCACGACGGCCACCGAGCGAACGCCCTTTCGCGCAGCGAGGACTTCAAGGTACCCACTAATATGAGATGCCGTCGGCTCGAGGATGAGTCCTATATCGATTTCATCACCAAAATCAGCTGCATTCAATGCGGGCGCTGTGAGAGCAGGAAGCGTTAGAATAAGGGAGCAGAGACGAATAAATTTCATGCCGTAATTTTCTTTGGAAGGATCTCTAAAAATAAAAGCGCAAATTCGGAAACAGAGCAACCTGAACCTCAGTCACATAAATTTAATCTGACAGTCAATAGGGATAAATCCTTCGCCGTGAATTGTGAACCTCCTACTTCTACCCGGTGAACTACGGGCCCGATGTGTGGAGCATCGTGACGGATCACGAGCGGCTTGAAAAGTTATTCAGCCTTCGGTTGAAGGAGATTCGATCAATGATTCGGGAGTTTCCATTTTTATATTCCGATGGCGATACCATTTGGCAATCAGACCATCGTGTGTGCTCAAAAGCCATGAAAGTAGGAAAATGCCCATCCCGGCCACAACAAATGCCCCGGCAATCGAACAGTCCAGCCAAGTTGCAAGGTGTAATCCTATTAATGTGCTAAGCAGGGCATGGATGACTATTAATCCCATGATCACAGGCAATCTTGCTGAGAGTAAGTGTGCCGTAGCCCCGGGAAGTATGAGCATTGCCACAACAAGTATCGCCCCTACGGATTCAAAAGCGCTAACCACGACAATTGAGAGCAAACACATCATCGTGTAATGAACGAAGGTGGCATTGATCCCAAGTGAAGATGCAAGGCCCGAGTCAAATGAGCTGACCAGCAGCTCCTTGTAAAACAGCCAAACCAAAAGTGCGATGGCCAAGGCGACAAATCCCATACGCACAACATCTGGCGCTACCTCAAGCTCATTCCCGTGAACGAACACATGGAACAACGGCATATTCTCGACGATACCGGATAGTGCCGGTGTAATCTCAATGCGCGGCGGATGATGCGGCAGATTTACAATCTCACCGTAAAGCACACACTCGGTATCGATATGTACGTTTCCGGATTTCACCTTGATAAGAATGACCCCAATGGCAAACAGGCTCGTAAAGGCAATGCCTATAGCCGCATCCTGCTTCACGCGGGAGTGACGGTGTATCACTTCTATAATAAGAGTGGTGATTATGCCCGCTCCGAGCGCGCCCACAAACATTGCCGTGGTGGTGAGCTGTCCGGAAACATTTCCCAACCCGATCCAGTTGAGCACGGGCAGATATTCAACGAGAAACGGCAGGGTTACCACTACTCCAATCCCCGCCAATACACTGTGGCTAATGGCATCTCCCACCAACGCCATACGGCGGAGAATGAGATAATTACCGATAAGGCCGCAGGCCGTGCCGACAAAGAACCCCATGAGCACAATCCAGAGTGTGGGCCTCAGCCCGGCAGACCACGGGACGACCACGTGCTGCTGCCAATCAAATGCGGGGATCAGTTCAGTCATAAGCGATTACCGTAGCCGACAGCAGTTTCCGGCGGGCCAAATGGACTGCTGCCACTGGTTAGATCCGCCAAGCCGGGTATAGGGCGCCCATGTGGATCTTCCTTGGCATGGTTCAAGGTCCTCTCAATTTCACGAACCGTCTCTTCCCCAAGTACGTGCTCAATTTTCTCCGCATCATCATGCACATGGTCGGGTGCGATTTGCGCTTCATTGGTCAGGTATAATTCCCAAAGGCGATGATTGCGTACGATCTCACAAGCACGTTGCCAACCACTCGGTGTAAGGTGAACAGAGCCCCCATCCTCGTGTAGAGTAGCAAGAGCATGACTTCTTAGCTTATCAGACTGCGTGCTTACATCATCGATGGTTTCGCCTCGACGTTCAGCCAGTTCGCGGAGCGACACCCCTTCCCCTTTAAAGTTCCTTGCTTCCAATACATGATAAACGGCCTTTAGCGTATTCTCACGCTGTACGCGTGCGGATCGGGATTTTTGGCGCCACCAGCGCAACACAACTCCATGACGTGGGCCGAATAGGAAAGCTCCGATAAATACCAGCGTGGCACTCACCACCATTAGTGGGCCGGTTGGAAAATTTGTTTTAAGGAAGGAGAGAAAGGCACCCATCACCCCGGCTATCACACCAAATAATGCCGCCAAGCCCAATAAACGATGCATGCGATCGGTGAGCAGATAAGCAGCCGCGGCCGGCGTGATGAGCATGGCCGATACCAGAACCACCCCCACTGCCTGCAACGCCACTACAACGGAAAACGCAAGCAACAATATCAAGGAATAGTGAATGAGACTTACGGGAAACCCCACCGAGCGAGCAAACGAATTATCAAAGCTGGTGACAAGTAGCTCCTTATAAAACAGACCAATAAATAGCACAGCTAGCGTCGTGACCAATGCCATGAGAATAATGTCCTCCCGTCCAATAACAGCGGTGGAACCAAACAGAAAACCTTCGAGCCCCCCCTTATTACCTGGCATTTTCTGAATCCGAGTGAGCAAACAAATGCCCACTGCAAAGAATGAAGCAAGCACAAGGCCCAGCGCGGTGTCTTCTTTGAGGCGGGTCGTCTGCCGGATCAGGGTAACCATAGCTCCACCAAGCAGACCTGCAGCTGTTGCCCCTACAAAGATAGCCACGGGATCCTTGCTCATGTTCCAAAGAAATCCAAGTGCCACACCCGGCAGCACAGCATGCGAGAGGGTATCCCCAAAAAGTGCCATTCTTCGCACCACGATGAAGCCGCCCATTAAGCCGCAGCTAATACCAAGCAGTATAGCCCCGATGAGAGCATAACGCACCGAAGGATCCTTAAAGCTGAAGAATCGTTTGGCCTGATCGAGCACACTTGTCTCAACGATGTCTCCTATTCGATCAGCCCAAGCAGACTCAGGATAAACCATAACAGCGACAAACAAAAGAACACCGATTGTAAGAGGCCGCCGCATGTCAGTTGGACTTACCAGCTACGGCATCTGCCACTTCGCTGAGAATAGTAAGACGGCCACCATAGGTGCTCTGAAGAAGATCATATTTAAAAACGGACTCGGTAGGACCATAAGCCACCACGCGCATGTTTAAAAGCAGCAGACTGTCAAAGTACTGTTTGGCTGTGGGAAGATCATGGTGGACAACGAGAAGCGTTTTTCCTTTTTCCTTCAACTCCTGTAAAATTGCAACAATGGCTGTCTCAGTGGCGGCATCAACCCCCGAGAAAGGTTCATCCATGAAATAAATGTCACTTTCCTGGGCTAGTGCGCGCGCAAGAAAAACGCGCTGTTGCTGTCCTCCTGAAAGATTGGATATCTGCCGGTTCGCGTAGGGCAGCATTTTCACTTTTTCAAGACACTCACGGGCAATCTCTCGGTCAGCCTTTTTAAGTCGGCGCAGAATGCCAAGATGTCCGTACCGGCCCATGAGCACCACATCCATTACGCTCACTGGAAAATCCCAATCCACCGATTCACGCTGAGGCACATAACCTATTCGCTTGAGATTCTTTTTGACCGGTTCGCCAAAAACTTTTACCCAGCCACTGTTGAGTGGCAGTTGCCCCATGGCTGCCTTAATGAGGGTGGATTTGCCGGCACCATTGGGTCCAATAATGCCAACTAATTGACCCTTGGGCACCTCAAGATCAATACCCCACAAGACAGGCCGCTTATGATAAGCTACCGTAAGATCATGAATCTCCAATGGCGCGGGATCTTTCGCGTGTTCTTTACTCATGTTTAAAACTCTATTCCAACTCTAAGTCCAAATGCCCATGCGTCTCCAATACTGTTATCGCCTCCCGGCCGATTGATCCATTGAATATCTGGCTGCAAGTAAACTGATGGTGAAAGTTGGTACTTATAGGTCAACTCCAACACTCTTTCGTGCGAACGCGGGCTGCTGGCCTCTCGACTGTGACGACCATAAATAAGACCTATGGCGGCAGTATCCTCATCCCGACCGGAGAACAGACCCTGATAGCTTGCACCAGCATCCAACGACCACTGAAAACGACTGCGATCACGTTCACTGACGCCAAGACACCAATAGACACCCAACCCTTGATCCCCTTTCTCGCGAACCACCATTTGGTCCATTGCCGCGTAGATACCGCCATTCCCTTCACTTTTTCCCCCAGCATGCTTTTCAAACTCTGCGGAATGATGCCACGCACCAGCCCGATACCAACCGGGCAAACCTGTGTTATCATCGACATTAAACCCGTTATAGCCAATCTCATACAAACTGGTCCACCCTTGACCGTTGCCTAGCTCAAAATGGAGACCGTGTTGATTGATTGAGGGATCTCCTGCGGCATCATCAACAGTATCTCCATCGTATATGCCCGCTTGAATGTATGCGGCCTCACTAAAATCATACCGCAAACGCAAACCCAACCCAGGGGCGTAAAAAGCAGGGCCTCCGTTTAGTGTATTTGCGCTCCAAGCGGCCGGCTGACCAAACGAATCATTGACAAATGTATCGCTATAATGATCTCCAATAAATTCTTCATCGGCCAATAAATTGCCTATCCGTAAATTTATTTTCCCAAAATCTTTCTCAGCGAAGACCTGAAGTAAACGAAGCCCATCGTAAGCATCAATATTACTCACACCTAATTCATCTCCGGCGTACTGACCGGGACTCGAACCGTGAATCCATAGCGTACTCATGTGAAGGGTGGTGCCGTTCCATCCAAATGCCTTTTGCGCATCTATATCCATCCCTCCATAACCAAGCCCTTGATAGACTGACCCGCTACTGATGCCTCCAGAGGTGCCAATTAATTCACCGGTGTACTCAAAAGTGAAATCAAAGCCCCGCTGTGACCATGAATCACGATTCCCTCCCCAATCACCGCTGAGCTGATTTCGTTTCCAAAAGGATTGCTCGGCTGCCTCCGAGAAACTGGAATGACTCAACGATAAAATCGAGACCACCAACCATAAACGGGATGATGATGAAAAATCCATTGAATTAACGGCCGAATTATTTAAGGGCATCCACAATCGTATTTAGATTGTGTTTGATCATACCCTCATAGGTCCCAAGATCATAACCGTCCTCCATCCTGCCTCGTTCACCCATGGCATCGGAGAACAATTCGCCACCGATTTTTACCCCGGAATCCTGACTGATTCGATTGATGGCTGCCGGCGAAACACTTGACTCCACAAAGACCGCCTTGACTTCTTTGTCCTTGATGAAGTCCACCATCTTGGCCACGTCCGCCAGACTTACCTCAGAGACCGTGGAGATACCCTGCAAACCCACGACCTGAAAATCATAAGCTCGCGCAAAGTAATTGTATGCATCATGACTGGTGATGAGAATGCGCTTGTTCTCTGGCAACTCATTCACCTTTGCTAATGCCCACTGATGTAGCCTCATCATCTTCGCCTTGGTGGCCTCGCCATTCATCTTATATTCAGACAAATGTTCAGGATCAGCCTTACCAAGGCCTTCTACCACAACATCTACAGTTTTGGCCCAAAGCATCACATCAAACCAAATGTGTGGATCAAAGTGGCCTTCGAACTCCGACGGCTTCAACAATCGCTCGGGGTCAATCCCTTCCGCCACGGCATGAGCAGACTCCACCTTCTCCAACGTGTCCTGAATCTTACCCTCGAGCAATAGGCCGACATAAAAAACTACATCGGAATTTACCAGCTTAGCAACATCGCCCGCGCTAGCCTTGTACAGATGCGGATCCACGCCCGGCCCCATCAATTCATTAACTACCACATATTCTCCACCCACCTCCCGCACCAAGTCTCCCACCATATTTACGGTGGTCGTCACCTTGACCTTATCCACGGAGGAAGGCTTATTACTTACATCCGTCTTTTTCATTGTGTTGGCACCCCCACAACCTGCCAGTGCCGTCATAATGACGATAGCCAGCCATTTTCGCCTTCTACATATAGCCGAATTAATCAGTTTCATAACAGTAAAGTGCCGCATCCATAAGTTCGATTCAAGAAAATAAGTTTGGTAAGGCTAACTTTTGTAGAAAAAATTAATATGTACTATATTCAACATATGCGACTGCTTGATTTGCAACCAATCGGTAAGGAACTTGCACTTAAATGGGAGGGCGACCCGGAACAATTTGTGCCGCTTCAGTCCTTACGACTTGCCTGCCCCTGTGCCTCTTGCGCGGGAGAAACAGATGTAATGGGAAACGTTTCGAAAGGCCCTGAAATGAAGTTCACTGACGCTTCATATCGGATCAAACAAATCCAACCAATTGGCGGATACGCCTTTCAGTTTTTTTGGGATGACGGGCACAGCTCGGGACTTTATTCAATTGAATATTTGAGAGAGGTTGCCGACAGGCACTTGCCATGACCGAAGAGATAGTCAATCCTTGAACTCTTCAACCACAGTCTCCTCAACTGCCTCCGTAGATTCTGATTCCTGATGTTTCAGAGCTGCCTTTTCATGCGAAGTACTTTCCTCTTCTAGATCTTCTTTGACATCCTCCTTTGCCCCAGGCTTTGCCTCTGCTTGTTTGCGTGGTTTCTTAGCTGTCTCAATGATGCCGTTGGAAAATTCCAAAACATGGCCCTGATGAATCAGCCAATGAATATCCGAGATAAGTTGCTTTTGTTCCTCAGTCTGTTCAGGCAAAGGCGGAGGATTCTCGCCTTCTTTCGGTTCCACATGCTCCAGTCCACCAAGGTTTTCCAGAATCTGTCGTCGAGTACAATCGGATGTGGCCTCAATAAACTGAATCACTTTCTTGATACCACCACTCACCGGTTCGACTTCCACATCGAGATAATGTGGCTTCGCCACGGACACGTGTGTGACTTTCTTATCTTTCTTGAAAAACTGCAGCCCCATACCCGAAAATATTTTACTAAGGTGGGTTGCAACCTGCATGGGAAAATGTTTTTGCCGATGCCATTGATCCCGTAAAAACTCCGCCAAGTTCCGCGGGTCACGTAATTCCTTAGCTACTGTCCCGGATAGGGAATGTGTTTGCACTTCCTCCACGGCACTCGCCAGATGCGACAAACGAAAATGTGCCTCAACCTCTTCCTGATTGTTGAAGGTCAACTCCTCATCCACCTGCAACGTCACAAATTCCGTCTTCCATTTCGACTGCTCAATCCACGCGTTGATCGCTTCCTCTTCCTTTAAAATTCTAATGCGAGACTTGAATTTTTCAAACGGCATCCGCGACATCCGCTCCGCATGAAAACTCACCAGCTTCTTCTGATAGTCATGATGGTTAGGTGGCCCAAGATATTCACTAGTCACTCCACACTGTGCAACGAAAGTAAAGTTTCCTTTTGGCGCATCCACCTCGATCTTGTTTGTGGAATAAAACTGGTCAAAATGACGATCCAGTGTATGCCTTAATCCCTGTTCCTGTGTCAGCCAAACGGTGTCATCCAGTTTGCAGGCGAACAGGCGCTGGGCAACTTCGCCACCAGGCTTTTTGATCGCACGCAGATTCACCATGAAACGCGCAGGACGATCCAACACAAGTAAAGCAATCTGGAAGAGCGGATAAGCACGCCCTGTCAGGCGAATTTCCTTGGCGATCGATTCCACGCCCTGTGTGTCTGGCACAAAATCAACCTTGATATCCAGTTGAGGCGCTTGCGGTCGCCTTGGTTTACTGCCGCGCTTGTCGCGCGGAGCGTTCTGGCGATTGACACGCGGTCGGCCTTTTTCTCGAAATTCTTTTTTACGACCTTCACCTTGCCGACTGCGATCTCTCCGGTCTCCCCCACGAGGCGGACGCCGACCTTCCCGACCAAATCCTCTTCGGCCTCCTGATTGCCGATCTTCACCGGAGTGCCCAGCATACTTGTTGGTGCCCGCGCCATCCTGTACCCAATCGGGTAGGAACTGCAGTTCCAGCGACAAATCGTTGTCGGGTTTATCAGCCATAGACAAAGCTAGATCGGAGCAGGGTGTGTGTTTTAGCAAAGAAATGCAAGCATCCGCTGGTGCATTTGCTTGTTCACACATTGCAAATTTCATCCGCTTGCGCATCAACCCTCCATGCGACTAAACTGATCGCATGGCCCAAGCCGAATTTGTACATCTCCATGTGCATTCCGAGTTCTCGATGCTCGACGGCGCATGTCGACTGGATAAGTTATTGGACCGGGCGGTGGAGTTGAAGTTCCCATCACTCGCCATCACAGATCACGGTGTAATGCATGGCGCAGTGGATTTTTATCAGGCCGCGCACAAGGCAGATGTGAAACCAATCATTGGCTGTGAAATGTACATTGCGCCGGGCAGTCGGTTTGACCGCAAGGCCAACAGCCGCACCGGCAAGGATGGCTACAACCATCTCCTTCTGCTCGCCGAAAACGAGATCGGCTATAAAAATCTAGTCCGCCTGACAACCGCCGCTCATCTTGAGGGCTTTTACTATAAACCACGCATTGACAAGGAACTTCTTGAAGAGCACAAGGAGGGCATCATCGCCCTTAGCGGCTGTCTTGCCAGCGAAATTCCTCAGGCCATCATGCGCAATGATATGGACAAGGCGCGTGAATCATTGGACTGGTTCAAACAAATATTTGGCAAAGAACGATTTTATCTCGAGCTGCAAAACCACGGCATCAACGAACAAACTGTCGTGAATAAGCATCTGATTCCATGGGCGAAGGAATTTGACTTAAATCTAGTTGCCACCAATGACGTGCATTATCTGGAGCGTGAACATTCGCATGCACACGACGCACTCATCTGCATCGGCACGCAGACGCACCTTAGCGACCCAAACCGCATGAGCTATGTGCCGGAGCAGTTTTACCTACGTAGTGCCGCAGAGATGACCGCACTATTCAGTGAAGTGCCAGAGGCGGTGAAAAATTCTGTCGCCGTTGCCGAACAATGCAATGTGGAGATCGAACTTGGGAAATTGCATTATCCAGTTTTTGATCCACCTGAATCCTTCACGCGTGGAGGCTATCTTCGTAATGTGCTCGCGAAGGCCATGCCAAAACGGTACGGCATCCGTGCCGAGGCAAAGGGCGAAAGGTTTATCATCCACTCGATAGAAGACGCCAAGCTGTTGCCAACATATAAGCCCTCCGATGATTCCAATCCGTCCGACAAGGATGACCCCGTCGTGGCGAAGGCGATTCAGGATGTAATCGACCGCATTCAGGTGGAACTGGATGTGATAGAGAAGACCGGTTTTGTTAGCTATTTTCTTATTGTTGGTGATTTCATTCAATACGCTCGGTCGAAAGGAATTACCTGCGTGGCACGTGGTTCAGCAGCAGGTTCGCTGGTGACATATTTGCTGAAGATTTCCAATGTTGATCCATTGCGCTACGGGCTCCTGTTTGAGCGCTTCCTCAATCCTGAGCGCGTAAATCCTCCCGACATTGACATCGACATTCCTGATGATCGCCGTGCGGAGCTCATCGAGTATGTCCGCGACAAATACGGACGCGACTGTGTCGCACAGATTATCACCTTTGGCACGATGGGCTCAAAATCGGTCATTCGCGATGTCGGCCGCGTCATGGGATTGAGCTATGGCGAATGCGACCGGCTCGCAAAGATGATCCCGGACGAACTCAAGATCACCCTTAAGATGTCGCTTGAGAAATCGGCGGAGTTAAAGCAGGCATACGATAATGAAGAGTCCACCCGCGAACTCATTGACACCGCCTTTGCGCTTGAAGATCTAACGCGCAATTCCTCCGTCCATGCCGCGGGTGTGGTGATCGGCGCTGAGCCGCTCGTCAATGTTCTCCCCCTGAAAACAGATGCTGATGGCGCGATTGTCACCCAGTACCCAATGGGGCCAGTGGGCGACTTGGGTTTACTCAAGATGGATTTCCTAGGGCTCAAAACGCTAACCGTTATCCGAAACACTTGCGAGCTGGTGATGGAGACAAAGGGTATTGAAATCGATATTGACGAGTTGCCGCTGGATGATCCGACAACATACGATCTGCTCGACAAAGGCCGCACAGTCGGCGTGTTTCAGTTGGAATCCGGAGGAATGCGCAACCTATGTCGCGAGTTTGAATTATCATCCATTGAGCACATCACGGCGCTCGTCGCACTTTATCGACCCGGCCCCATGGATCTCATCCCGGATTTTATCAAGCGCCGACACGGCAAGGTGGAAATAAAATATCCCCATCCCCTGCTTGAGCCCATAGCGATGGAGACCTACGGCATTCTCATTTATCAGGAACAAGTGATGCAGGCCGCCCAAGTGCTGGCCGGTTACACGCTTGGGTCCGCAGATGTGCTGCGGCGCGCCATGGGTAAAAAGAAAGTCAAAGAGATGGCCCGGCAGCGTGAAGAATTTGTGCAGGGATGTAAAAACACCAATGACATCCCAGCAAGCCAGGCCAACAAAATTTATGATTTGCTGGAAAAATTTGCCGGCTACGGGTTCAACAAATCCCATGCCGCCGCTTACGCCATCGTCGCCTACCAAACCGCCTGGCTGAAGGCACATTACCCCGTGGAGTTTCTCTCCGCCATGTGCACCAATGACATGGGAGACACCAGCAAACTCGGCGTGCTCATTGGCGAAGCCAAGGGGCTAGGTGTCGACGTGCTGCCACCGGACATCAATGAGAGCCGCGTAAATTTTTCTCCTGCGCAGGATGGTACCGTGATTCGATACGGGCTCGCGGCCATCAAAGGTGTGGGCGAGGCGGCCGTTGAGGCAATCCTCACTGCGCGTGATACCGATAAACCCTTCAAGTCGCTGGCTGATCTTTGCGATCGCGTCGAGTTGCGTGCCATGAATCGCAAGGTGCTCGAAGCCCTCATCAAAGCTGGAGCTTGTGACAGTTTTGGTATGACCCGCGCAAGCCTAACCGCACAAATTGAACGAACGCTGGCTCGGGCCTCCAGTACAGCAGCCGATCGTGCGCGAGGCCAGGAAACACTTTTTGGCATGTTGGAAGCGAGCAGCGACAACGACGATGAAATTCCCGCTTCTCTAAGTGATTTACCTGAATGGCCAGAAGATGAAAAACTTGCTCACGAGAAGGAACTACTTGGCTTTTATGTCAGCGGTCACCCTCTGACACCGTACTTGGACACGCTCGACAAATATTCAACTCATAAAATTTCTGATCTCAAGTCATTGCCCGATCGTACTATTGCGCGTGTGGGAGGGCTGGTGAGCAATGTGAAACGCGCCATTTCCAAGAAGAACGACAGGCCCTACTGCATCGCTACAGTGGAAGACATGGAAAGTTCGTTTCAAGTTTTGTCCCTCGGAGAAAACTATGAAAAGTTCAACCACCTAATTGAGACAAATCAGTCCTTGATGATTATCGGCGAAGTAAATAACAGCGAGGACACTCCAAAGATTTTCCCGGTGGAAATTTTATCACTTGAGGATGCTCCGCGTAAATACACCAAGCAGGTGCACCTACGCTTAAAGGTTGAGACGTTGAATCCGAACGCTATGGAGGGCGTGCGTGAACTCGCCAAAACCCATCCTGGAAAAGTTCCCCTACTCCTATGCCTGCGTAAATCCGATGGCACATCGGTCTTTGTTGAAGCCGACAAATTTTATAATGTATCTCCTGGTCGTGAGTTTCAAGAAGCTGCCAATGAACGCTTTGGCAATGAGACCTACTACGCAAAGGCTGACACCTCTCTCCCTGAACCCCAGCGTCGCCGCTATGGCCGTAATGGCAAAAGTGATTAAAAAATATAGGCGGCCCGAAAGCCGCCTACTGTTAGATAATAATTTTAATGCCTAGGAATCATCGGCCTTCTTGTCATCATTTGTAGAGTCATCGTCGCCATCACTCGAATCATCATCGTCACTCGAATCATCATCGTCACTCGAATCGTCGTCGCCACTCAGATCCACGGTTTTGTATCCACCCCTGCCTTTAAAGTAGACGCCCAAAGCTATGTAGCATCCCAGCATGAAGATCGGGAAGATCGTGATATTAGCAAGAGCAGACTGCTTGCCCCGTTTGACGATATCATTCACCTTGGAAGATTCTGATTCCTCACCTTCCTTTGTTTCTCCCTTGTCTA
>CBFHWX010000077.1:0-13276 GCA_965659445.1 Limisphaerales bacterium
AGGTAAATCAGCTCATTAAAGGGCTCTGCATCAGTCGATTTGAGGCTTAGGTTCACCTTCACCTGGTTCACTGGCTTTATATCTGGGATTTGCAAAAAAACCGAACGGCCATCTTTTGCTAATTTCACGTTGCTAATCTCTACAGTATCTTGCCCAACCTTGCCACTCTTGGGTGAATACTGCTTAGAGCCGTAGCTCGCTGCCCATTTGTAGTTCCACTGCTTGAGCTGGTAACTTGCAAGGCTCATTGCGCTCGTGGGATCGAGCTTGAAATTAAATTTCAGCTCAATGCCGTTATGCCGGACTTGTGTATCAACCAGCAGCCGCGAGGGCTTGCCGGTGTAGCGGAAACGGTGGATGTGGCCTTGGGAAAGGCCCTTACGTCCGCCTCCATTCCAGCCATTGAGGCCGGTGGCATACACCTGTCCATCAGCCGGGTTCACGCGCGCGCGGTGGATACCGGTCAAGGCATCGAGTTTTAGTCGCACGATGGCAGCCTGACTCTGTCCCTCCACTTCCTGTAGCATCATATAGTAGAGCCAGCCCTTGCCGAAACTGGTATGGAGCAAATTCCCGGAAAGCGGCCCCCAGCGCGGGTCATCCACCCAGAGCTGTCCGCCTGAGGAGTTGTCGAAATTCTGAGGCATCCAGATAAGCGGCTGATCGAAGCTCTTGGGCGGTACAATCTTGCGGTGATCGATGCGGCCGCCATCCGGTGCCCACAGACCTCCCTTGTGCGTGTGTGTCTGCACGTAACCGTAAAATCCTCCGGGCTTAAGCAGGCTGACCTTGGAGGCGGGCATCCAGCTGCCTTGGTTATCACTGGCAGTCAATCGACCATCAGGCAGGATGCCCATGCCGTTGGGAGTGCGGAACCCAGTGCAGTAGACCTCGCGCCGTTTGCCATCAGGCGAAACCTTGATCACCGCACCGGGCAAGGCGTGAGAGGTGTATTGGCCAGCCTTCACGTAATAGAGATTGCCAGCGATGTCCCGTTGCAGATCAAAATTAAACGCATGGAAAAAAGTGGACACATCGGTATCGGCGCTGAAGCTCTCATAAAAGTCCGCTTCGCCATCATTATTGAAATCATGCAGTCGCGTGAGGCGATCCTTGCAGGTGACATAAACCTTGCCTTCAATCACCTGCAGGCCGAATGGCTCATACATGCCGGCAGCAAAGCGCTTCCATTTGAGGTTCGCCAGTGACGTGTCGATCCCAGAGACAATCCATACATCCCCGCCATGGGTGCATACTGCCATGCGGCCATCAGGGAAAAAGGCGAGGGCTGAAGTGCGAAGCCACACGTTGCCGGGAACCTTTCCGGGCAAGGTAAGGGTATCAAGCGTGTAAGCCTCATCATTTGAACCAATCACGCCCTTGGTGGTGATCACCTCAGGCCAACGTTGTTTTCCCCCCTTGATGTGTTGGGCCGGGTCGGGCAATTCATTCTTCAGCTTCAGAAGCCTAAGGTAACCGGCCAAGGATAACAGCTGCGCATCGCTCTGACCACTGTAGCGGATGACCTGAAAGAGGCGACTTTGTATGGAGGCAGGAATGGTGAGCACCATCCGGTTGCGTTCATCAAAGCTCCACTGCAGGTCATTGTTCTGGCCAAAGGTAGCCGCGGCGGTGAACTGACCAAGACCCTGCTTGGCAGGTAAACCACTCACGGCAATCTGGTCGGCTGGACTGGCTGCAGCCTTATTCAGTTTTACCGTTGGCGCCTTGGGATTTAAAAAGCCGTTTCGAAGGCTTGGCATTTCCAACTGTCCCACACTGAGTTGCAGCGGTTGACTGCCCGCAGCAACACGCAGGGTATGGACGATGGCCCCGAAGCCCTGCGCCTTGGCAGGCATCTCCATAATGCCACGGCCATTGATGGAATAGGAGAGCACAAGGTTATCCCCGTGAAGATAGTGACCATGGTACTCCATCCATTTGGCAGGAATGGGGCCGCGGGAAAGTAGGTTTTCTTTCGGGTAATCGAAGATGCCTTCATGCGCCCATTGCCATGACTGCAGGCCGGCAATGCGTTCGCCCTGAATTTCAGGCACGCCCTCGCCGCGCTCACGGTAGTGCTGTGTGCTGTGCAAATCCAGGAATCCGTCACGCCAAAGAGCCACCTGATCCAACGAGTGCAGATTGTAGCTGACGGTATGGTTTTCCCCAAGCTTCACAGTAAGCACACTGGAAATTTTGCGGCCCAGCTGTGAGGCCAAGGCCGGCCCGAAGTCTCGCTCAACCTTCTTTGTAGTAATGGCAACCGCATTCACCTTGGGCAAACCCGCCAAGTACTGGAGCGTCAGGGTCTGATATTTCGGATGCATCGGCTTCATGAATTTTTCACGGATGTAATGAATGACATCATAACGCTCCTGCGGGGTCATCCAGGGTTGTGGTCCCATGAGCCCATTGCCCTTAGTGAGGGTCTGAAACATGGAATAGGGGTCGGTGCCAAATTTGAGTTCGCTCGTGCCAAAGGCGCGCGCAATAGGCAGGGCCGGCGTCTTGCCGTCGCTACCGTGGCAGTTGATGCAGAGGTTATTGTAGATGTCCTGACCCTTGGCGAAATTCTTCGGGTCCAGTTGCCTGAGGATCCCAGCGTGATCGACTGTGTTGGATTCAACCTTCGCTTTTTGCCCAAGGGCCGGGTTGGCCAAACCAAGAAGACTAAAAACCACAGTAATAATAAGGGGTCTCATATGCTGGTCAGGATTTTTACCCAAGACGCTCTAATGCACAAGGTCACTTGGTAAGAAACGCCTCGTTTTGAATCTCCAGATGAATCAGTTCACTTAGGCTGTGACCTTTGGCTTTTGAACCCGTCACCATGGAGTGCTGGCGCCTGATAATCGACGCCATGAAGCTCAAGCCCGGCATCAACCCTGCCCTCCAGAATACAAATGCCGAATTCGTGTGCACGCGGACACAGTGGGATCAATCATCCGTTCTGTTTTTCGCCTTCTTGATCGCCTTTTTAATGCGTGACTTTTTCTCTTCCGGTGTAAGGGCATTCCAGCTACTACGCATTTGCTTTGTGACCTCTTTACACCTCGTGTCTCCCTTCGGCTCATCAGAAGAAGGCTGTTCGATTACCATAATATTTTATTCGTTCCCTTACTTGTTCTGGAAAGGCAAATTATGCTTGGATTCATGAATTTGTATAAGGCTTTGGCAACCTGCGCAAGTGTCCATTCTGCAGCTGTTATTTGTGGACTCAGAACAGAAAAATAAAGAGGCCAACAAACCTTGAGGAGTCGAAATTGGAAGGCAAGTATTGGCGGAACGGGGTGAATGTCATAGTCTTCCGCACATGGAACATCGGGAGCTCAACCACGTGGCATTGCACGTGGAAGATGTGGCGGTAAGCTGCGATTTTTATGAGCGTGTACTGGAATTGGAGCCTATGACACGGCCATCGTTTCAATTCCCTGGCGCGTGGTACCGACTGGGTACCACCCAGGAACTACACCTCATCGGTGAGCGCAATGAGCCGGTGTGCAGCAGCAATCGAGGCAACCATTACGCGGTGCTGATTGATGACATGGACGAGTGGGAAGCCCATCTACAAAAGCTGGGTGTCAAATATCGTGAACGCCGCACACGGCCCGATGGCGCATTCCAGATTTATGTGACTGACCCTGATGGGCACACCATCGAGCTTTGTACTGCGCCTGATATATCAACGTGAACCTTTAACTGACTGCCAACGCTTCCAAGCCATTCCGGGCGTTTCCACACGGAACTTTACCAACCGCCGATGCTCCACCTCCGTGACATACACCGTACGGCCGTCAGGCCCTCCAAAACATAAATTGCTTGGCTTGGAGCCAAGCACATCAATCTCCCGTAAAATTGTGCCGGCAGGCGAGAGGACCACCACCGTACCTTTTCCGTATCGGGTGATGTAGAGGTTGCCCTTCATGTCGCAGCGCATGCCGTCAAAGCCGTGATCAGGGAATTTCTTCAACAGTATTTTGTTCGTTATGGAACCATCGGGCTGAATATCAAAAACCCACACATTGCGTTGCACGCTTTCGTTTACATAAAGCTTTTTACCGTCCGGACTCACTTCAATGCCGTTGGTGGTGCCCATATTTTCCATGAGGCGTGTCACGATGCCGTCGGAGTCAATTCGCCAAAGTTGGCCGGTCTTCTCCGTCCAATTTGGATCGCTGGCATAGAGCATACCCTCAGGCGAAATGGCCAAATCGTTAGGCTGATTCATCATCGGCTCATGCGCAAACACCTCGATAGCTTTTGTAGCGGGATCAATACGCAATACATTATGCTCGGTGTAATCAGCCACGTACATCCGCCCCTTACGGTCAAAACGAATACCGTTGCCAATACTGGTATTGGGCAGCGCGACAAAAATCTCAGACATCCCGTCAGGCGTCGTGATACCGATTGTTTGCTGTTCTCTAAAATTGACTGCGTAAATATTCCCCGCACGATCGCATGCCGGGCCTTCAATACCCGCTGTGAATGCGTTTTCCACCGTCAGTGGCGTAGCCTGATAGAACACCTCAGCCGATTGGCAAAATGGGCACTGACAAGCGGTACTCAGTAGCAGCCCAATGGCCACAACAAATGTCAGGATGATCTTCATTTTATCCCTTGGGTAACTCAGCTGCCAGCCAGCGGATAGCATTTTCAATCACACGTAGCGGCAGCTTTTCTTTGAACACCGGATAAGTCTCATGGCCCGGGCGAAAATAGAACACCTTACCCTTACCCAAGTTCCAGACCGAGCCGCTACGGAACCATTCGCCACCGGCAAAGTTTTCCTTGAAAATTACCTGGTCTGGCTTGGGCACATGGAACGGTTCATCATACATCTCAGTGGCCTTGATCACCCACATCTTGGGCAGACCCTTGGCGATGGGATGTTCTGGCAGCAACGTGGTTATCGTACTCGGCTTGCCATCAGGCCGGTAAGCTGGGAAGCAACAGTTGGGCAAATCAACCCGCACCTTGGCCACCAAGCCACGGCGTTGCAAAGCGTAAAAAGCTGGTGTCACGAGCGAGTCGCGAGCAGGCGGAATACGCCCGGTGGGAGAAATATACTCGAAGGTAACATTAGGTGTGCGATTGTTACGCGGATAACGTTTGACGGCATCCATTCGTGTCCGTTCGTTCATCGCCTCCATGAACGGTGTGGACCAGTGCGCCGAATGTAATGGTATAAAAGACAATTTACCCGCCTTGATACGAGCTATAAGGGGCTTGCAATCAGCAGGTGTGATCTGCCCCTGCCGCACGTGACCCCACCAAATCAGCACGTCACAGTTGTCCAGCACATCCGGGCCGATACCCTTGTTGACATCGTTTTGTTTTACTGAACGAACTTTAAGACCCGCCTTCGTTTTCAGATGGTCAGCGATGGCGTTGCCGATAAAATTTTCGTAGGCCTGCTTCTGGCGCGGCTGTTGCTCATCCCAAACCACCACACGAATTTCTGCGGCGGCGATGAGGTTTACAAAAACTAGAAGAAGAACGGCGATTCTCATGTGCGAGCCAAGTGTTGCCTCCGTTCGAAAAATGGCAACGCCAAATCAACCGTTGGCGATCAGCAGAGGCTTGCTTTGCCGCTCAATTAGTTTCTGGCAAAGACTGCCGGTGAAAAATTCAGCCACAGCTCCTCTATTGCCATGGGCCCCCAAAACCACGAGATCAAACGGAGCGATGAACTCATCATCAAGCACATTGCTTATTTCGCCGGACTCGGTGCGTGATGTCACTTGGTCAAAACCATGCGCCCGCAAATATGCTACAGCTTTAGTGAGCATTTCCATTTGTTCATTCGAACCATCAGAACAATTCAAAATCGTGACATTCACCTTTGTGTGACCGTATAAACCAGCGAATTGTCTCAACGCACGCATAGAATGCGCACTTTCGTTTAGTGCGATTAGCACATCGAATTCATCATCGGGCTGCCAGTTGAGCGGCACGGCAAAAACCGGTGCAAGTGAGTGGTCCATGATTTCCTCCAGCGAATCCCCGGGTTCATCATCCGTCGTGCCATAAACTTCATCCTCACCCGCGCCACTGCTATAAGTGAAAAAGGTACGTAGGCCGATGACCACGCAATCAAAGTAGTTAGACTCCTTCAAGATTGCCTCAGCGGGCTCGCCCTGCATTTCAAATTCCGTATGACGTACACCAAACGCATCACAGCGCTCGGTGAATTTTCCAAGCAACTCTTCGATGAGTTGGTGGCACTCTTTCTCCTTGGCGGCAATACTGGTCTTGGCAAACCTCATCGCACCGAGCGGCACGGCACCCACCGAGCGCTGGATGCCCTGCATATCCAACACCACCAATCCCTCCAAACTGGCATCGTGCTGCTTTGCCAACCAGCAGGCAAATTCCATAGCCGAATCAGTGTAGGTGGATTTATCGAGGCATATAAGAATGCGGTTAATCATGGCGATGTAGTGCGGGCCATTCCCGATTGCCGTTATTAAAAACACATTTTTTTAGAAGACTCAATCCTTTACTTCAAAAACAACTTTGTCTCCCTGATCATGAAACCACTGGGCCAACGAGCGGCGTAAGCGCTTCACATTCGACTGACGCGCAGGCAAACCCGCCAAATCGGTCAGTTCATACGGATCTTTCTCGATATCAAAGAGCTGATATTTTCCAAGTTTTGGATAGTAAACCAGCTTCCATCTTCCGTCCCACACCATGCGCTGCACATCACGAAAATAACCGTAGCCAATCGTGTTCACTATTTGTTGGCCACGCAAAACCGGCACCAAGCTTTTCGCGTGAACGGTCTTCGGAACTTCAATCCCCGCCAATTCACAAACAGTAGGATACATATCGCGCAGAAACCCGAAGACCGAAACACGCTTGCCCTTGGCAATACCTGGTCCGGCAATCATAAACGGGACCCGAATGGTGTGATCGTACATGTTCTGCTTGCCCATAAGCCCGTGACTGCCAATCGCCAGGCCGTGATCGCTGGTGAATATCACATAGGTGTTGGCTAGCCGACCATCCCTGCGAAGTTGATCAATTAAACGCCCGACTTGCTGGTCGATGTGATCCACCACCGCGTAGTAAACGGCCAATTCATCCTTCACATCCTTGGGAGTGCGTGGCCACGGAAGGAGCTCTTCATCACGCCCGGCAATGTTGCCGTGGTCAAATGGGTGCCGCGGCTTGAAGTTCGCCGGCAGTTTCATCTTCGCGCCCGTGTATTTTTTCTCATAACCAGGAGGATAGATCAAAGGATCGTGGGGGCCGGTGAAATTGACGTGCAAAAAAAACGGTTGATCCGTTTTGCGTTTCAAGAATTCCATTGCACTATCAGCGATATGCTTGTCAGTGAGAGATGTCAGGCCTATGCCTTTGTGCAATTCCGCTTTTCCTTTTTGATCCTTGAAAGTCCAGTTGCGGTAGCCCGTGATCATCCGGTTTTTGCGGCCGCGCACCAACTCATCCCGTTTCCAAGTTCCGCCCCCGCTACTGAACAAACCGCGCGTCTCGTGGTATCCACGCGTGCTCGGTGAGCCATCATTCATCCACTTGCCACTGTACCACGCATGATAGCCGCCCGCCGCCATGGCCTGCGGCCAGAGCGTGAGCCGAGGATTGATTTTTTCCCGGCCCATGCCGAGCACGCCGTTTTGAAAGCCCGTGCGGCCGGTAAGAATCTCTGCGCGACTCGGCACGCAAAGCGGATTGGAGCAAATAAAATTCTCGAACGTCATCCCGTTCTTAACGAGCCAGTCGAGGTTGGGCGTAGAGATATGTAGATTGCCGAGCGCGCCGATTGTGTCTGGCCGTTGGTCATCGGTGACGATCACCAGAAAGTTCGGCTTCGCGGCCTGCAAAGAAGTCACTACCAAAAATATGATAATGAGTGCCAGTCGATTCATTTGCTTCCGGACGACAACATTTTTCGCACAGCACCCAGCGATAGCTGCGCCCAAGTTCGTTCATGTAAATAGAAAATCACCAGTTTCACAACCACTTCCACGCTGCCTATCTTGAGCGCGTCGCCCACGTTACCAGTCACAAAGTACGCAATCACCATCGTAGTCAAAGTGGCCAGCACCCGCCAACTGACGGCTTTCAGCACACTGCGCAGGCGGGATTCTCGGATGATATTGGTTGCCTGGTCGGATTGTTTCCCCAACGTCGATTCGTCCATGCGGAGAGTCTACTCCAAATCGAAGTCCGTGAAAATATCCGTGTGCGTTCTCCTCTGCAAAACCTTGGCCAACGGAGTGGAATCGGTCTCAAACAACGATGCGCGCAAGGCCTCAGCTTTGCCTTGTCCGGAAATCAATACCCACACTTCACGCGCGGCGGCCAGTGCGGGAAATCCTAAAGTAATCCGACGAGGCGGAGGCTTGGGGCCGGTTACCGCTCGATACACGGTCTGCGATTCTAATGCCTCAGTATCGCCGGGGAACAGCGACGCCACGTGACCGTCCTCACCCATTCCAAGAAATACAAGATCAAGAATGGGTTGGCCATGGCTATTTAAGTTTGCAATGCGACAAATCTCCGCCTCGGCCTGTTGCAAAGCAATCGCCTCGCCACGTTCAGTGATAATGCGATGCACTTGCGAGTCGGGAATCTTCAATATCTGAAACAAGCCCTCGGCAGCTAGTTTGAAGTTACTCTCCTCATCGGTAGGCGACACCATTCGCTCGTCGCCCCAGAAAAAATGTACATTGTTGAATGGCACTTCCGCCATCTGCTTTGCTACCGCTTTATACAAAAGCTTGGGAGTGCGACCCCCAGAAAGCGCCACGGTGAAGGGCTTTGAATCATCACGCATTACGAGACGTTGCATCCACTGTTGGGCTGCATGTTCGGCCAAAGCGATGTTGTCAGGAAATGCTGTGT
The DNA here is from genome assembly GCA_965659445.1 of Limisphaerales bacterium. GTDB lineage: Bacteria > Verrucomicrobiota > Verrucomicrobiia > Limisphaerales > UBA1100 > UBA1100. Next base: position 8,878 of record CBFHWX010000077.1, read on the forward strand.
AGCCGCTCATCACTTTGAAGGCTGCGGATCATGCCACAGGTGACCGTCCTGCGCTAAAAGATCCTCAGCTGCCACTGGGCCCCAAGTGCCCGCGGCATAAAATTCCTTGTTCGATAACGGCGTATCTCCCCAGCCGGTGCGGATGCCATCTACGATCTCCCACGCGGTTTCCACCTCGTCGCGCCGGATAAAGAGAGTAGCATCTCCTGCCATGGCCTCTAGAAGAAGGCGCTCGTAGGCCTCAGGAGTGTACGCGCCAAATTCCGAATCATAGCCAAAATGCATCCGAACCGGACGCGTTTTCATGGAGTTGCCGGGCACTTTGCCGTTGAAACGCAAGAAGATACCTTCATCCGGTTGCAGGCGTAGGGTGAGTGCGTTTGGCAGTAGATCCAAATCACCTCGCGCTGCAAAGAGCACATTGGGTGTAGGACGGAACTGGACGCGCACTTCGCTGGCGCGCAGTGGAAGATTTTTTCCTGTGCGCAAATAAAATGGCACCCCACTCCAGCGCCAGTTGTCCATGTGTAATTTTGCTGCGATGTAGGTTTCGATATTGGATTCGGAAGCCACTTTCTCTTCCTGCCGATAACCCCCACGGTTTTCACCATTCACACTACCGGCAAAATACTGGCCGCGCACTACTTGCTTGGCCACGGCCTCGGGAGTCATGGGGCGAATGGACTTGAGCAGCTTTACTTTCTCATTGCGGATATCCTCGGCCGCCAGCGAAGGCGGAGGCTCCATGGCCACGAGCGAGAGGATTTGCAACAGGTGGTTCTGCATCATATCACGCATGGTGCCGGCTTCCTCGAAATATCCGCCACGACTACCCACACCGATGTTCTCGCTCACGGTAATTTGAATGTGCTCGACAGATTCTCGATTCCATAGCTGTTCGAATATGGCGTTGGAGAAGCGAAACATCATGATGTTTTGCACCGTCTCCTTGCCGAGATAATGGTCGATGCGGAAAATCTGACGCTCGCGGGCGTGGCGAATGAGGTGGTTGTTCAGGAGGCGGGCCGATTGCAAATCATGCCCGAAAGGTTTCTCAACCACCAAACGCTGCCAGAATTGATCTTCATCTTCCTTGCGATGTAGCAGCTTGGTCTCGTGCAGTTGATCCACCGCTTCGCCAAAGAGGCTCGGCGAAATGGCGAGATAAAAAACGAGATTCTTTACCAAGCGTTCATCTCCAAATTTCGCCAGCTTTTTACTAAGTCCCTTATACGCCCCGGCATCGGTCAGATCGCCTTGGTGATAAGACAGGTTGGCGGCAAATGAATCCCACTGGGCGTTATCCATCTTCTGGGATCGAGAAAATTTCTCGATACCGACCTTCATCTCTCCACGCCAACTTTCGTCCGTCTTTTCACGACGAGCAAAACCCACAACGCGAAATTGCTCCGGCATCTGGCCCTCGATGTATAAGTGATATAAGGCAGGGATTAGCTTTCGGACGGTGAGGTCTCCACTCGCTCCAAAAATCACAATCGTGCATGGCTCATACGCCTTACGCTCTTCGTGTAGACCCGATGTGGGCGCGACATTGAGCTTCATATCTTCAACCATCAATGCGGGAAGGTAGGCCAAAAAAGGTGGTTTTTCAATCTAGAACGAGAGATAAGAATGCGCCATTCCTGTAGAATTGCGTGCTTTTCACGCGGTCAAAGATCGTATGGTCGCTGAAACTAGGTCCTTTTACCTGTTAACACATGACAATTTATGGCACATATTCTGCTTAAGAGAAGGTGGTTTTGATATATCGCAGACTATTGCTTAACCCATGAAAAACTATCAGCCCAAACAAACCGGTTTCACCTTAATCGAGCTATTGGTGGTCATTGCCATCATTGGCATTCTGGCTTCCCTACTGCTCCCAGCCTTGGCCAAAGCCAAGACCAAGGCCAATACACTAAAAAGCCAAAACAATCTACGGCAGATGCAGGCATGCATGAAGCTGTGGTCGGATAATAACGACGGATATAATCCGGGATATCGAAATAACAGCTTTGACCCAGGCCATAAACAAGGAGGCAATTGGCATAACAACTTCTGGTATCACAAGATGCTTGAATACGCTTCCAATGCGGACAAAATAATTGTTAGCCCGGCAACCCCTGACCGGGCTTATGGTCGCCCAAGGTGGGGCGGCTTAGACAAAAGTTGGGGTGGCTGGAATAATAATCCGAAGCTCAATAGTGGCAGGAATGGGATTCCCGGCAGCTACGGGTTCAATGGCTGGAACCACCCGGATATGTATGCGCCGAATTCCTACTGGTTTGATAAAATGTATATTTCGCCTGATGAGGGTGTGCCGGTCAAGGCCCCGATTTTTGCAGACTGTAACTGGGTGGATGGCTGGCCACAGGCAAACAATGCGCCCCCAAGCACCTACCGTGGCGGAAACAACTCCAGCATGGCTAGATTCTGCCTCGATCGTCATCAAGGTGGGATAAATGTCGTCTTCAACGACGGGCATGTGGAGGGAGTTCCATTGCAGGACTTGTGGACTTTGCACTGGCATAAGGAATGGGTGACGCCTAGCAGACTCCCGCAGCCGAAAACCAAACCGTGACGGTGGCAAACTCTTAAGGCAGATTCCCGCGCATGAAGAAAATCCTCACTACACTTAAGGTTGCCATATTGACGATATGTTTTGCCTTTGCTCTGACTGGCTGCGGTGAAAAAGCTGAGCCTGACCCGCTGGAAAATACAGATACACCGGATCCAGCTAAACCGGATATCCCCGGCGAACCCGAAAAATGAATCTGCCTTTCATACACCCGGTTCGTCGGACTTTTTTATTACACTGAATCAGTGCTGATAAATCGGCAGGAAGTGGTGCTTCACCGAGAGGCTCAGCGTGGCCATCGCCGTGCAGTAAATCCGCCCCGCGCCGGACTCCATGCCGTTGATGCCCTGCCATGATCCATTGGCACGCTGCAACTTGAGCAGAACATCCTCGGTAAGCTTGCGGGCGCGATCAGCAATATGTTTCTCGCGCTTCTGCATGCCCTGGGAATAGTAATACGTGCCGTAATAAAACCACTGCTCCTTTGAGTTCAAGTTTCGGTTCATCAGCCAATTGGTCGAGCCACGCACTTCCGCCGTGTCATATTCTCCACACACTTGCAGGCTTAATAAACCGGCAGCTGCCGTGGAGTAGTTTGGCTGTTGACCGGGAATATAGCCGCAGCCACTGCGCAAATTGGTGGGCTCGCCCCGGGCATTGCGCGGTGAATGATAACTGCGCTTTAAATAACGCACCGCCATGTCAATCGCCTCCTTGGGCACTTTCAATCCCGCATTCTTGGCCGAGCGCAGCGCCATTAACTGCCACACTGTAACAGATAAATCTGAGTCACGAGCTGTGGGCGTGTAACGCCAGCCACCACGGTGTTTTGGATCACTTTTCGACACTCTTTGGGAAGTTAAAATCAGATTCACCGCCTTGGTGGTTACTTCGCGCAAGCGCGCCTCCTGCGTTCTGGTCACAGTCATGCCCAGCATTTCCGTAAGGCATAGAGTGGTGATCCCGTGGCCATACATGCGGGAGCCATCCGAACCGAAATATTCCTTCGGCCCGCGCTGCCGATCTCGGCGCAAAATGAAATCCAGAGCCTTCTTCATCGCCACACCCTCACGACTGGGATCCACTGGTTGATGCCCAATTGAAGCTAGCGCCATGATTCCTAGAGCTGTCATGGCATAACCGTTTCGGGCTGCCAGGCGTGCGCTCGAATCACTGAAGGAACCATTGGCCTCCTGCATTTTTACTATGTAGGCCGCAGCCTTATCCGTCGCGATATCCACCCGATCCTTCGCCCTGCCGATACCGGCCTGCAAACAGAAAGGCAACGCGGACAACCCCATTAGGGCCGCCTGACGACGAGTGAGTAGAGTGGGTGTCATTAAGGATTTCACTTCTTCTTGGGCACAGCTTGCCGGGCACGTCCACGCTCGCCGATTATCCTGAAGTAATGATGAATCTGTTTTCGGAATTCCGGTGATAAACCTTCGCGCTGACTCTCAAGCAATTCTTCAGCAACTTTTGGCGGCAGCTTCGCCCAGTCTTCAAGACTCATGCTCTTCAAGTCGGGCAATTCATCCAAATTGAAGTCCACCTCAAGCGAGTTTTTTTCCTCATCATCGCCTTGGGCAGAATTTTGAGGAGATCCATCGTTTTTTGGCATTTGACCCGGCCGTAAACCAGCTGCACGTGCCTGTGCCATTTGCTGTGCCTGTGCCATGGCAGCCTCCATCATTGCTTGAGTAGCCTGTTGTTGAGCCGACTGACGGCCTCCGCCGGACCCGGGTTTACCTTCGCCGGGTTTGCCTTCGCCGGGTTTGCCTTCGCCGGGTTTACCTTCGCCGGGTTTACCTTCGCCGGGTT
>CBFHWX010000078.1:0-13216 GCA_965659445.1 Limisphaerales bacterium
GCTCCAGCGCCCGGTGCTCCAGCGCCCGTTGCTCCAGCGCCCGTTGCTCCAGCGCCCGTTGCTCCAGCGCCCGTTGCCGCTGTTACTGCGCCTATTGCCCCAGCCCCAGGAGTCGGTGCTCCGGCAGATCCTTACGGGACAATCCAAGTTGATTTACCTGCAGCAGGAGGTGCACCCGTTGAGTCGCCTAGCCCGAATGTTCCGGTTCAAGCAGTGGGGGCGGTTCAACAATCTGGTGAAGGTGGAATGGGTGATGTTACCATGCCGCCCGGAGCCGCCGCGCCCTTAGCTGCTCATCCTGCTGCTGTGGCTGAGCCGGTAGTACCTGTGGCAAGTGGAGAAGTGGATAAAGTGAACATGATTCTCTCTGTCGTAGGATTACTCATCATTATTGGAATGGTAGTGGTGGTTGCTCTGATAAAGGTGGAATGAAAGGTTTTGGGCACCGTTGGGTTGATTGAATAGCCAACCTTTGGTAGTGTCCAAGGGTTGTGTCTTTTCTGATTGCAAAAGACGACCAGCAGCTGGGTCCCTTCACGGCGGATGAAGTAAACACCCGGTTGGCTGGTGGAATGCTTGAGCCCGAGGACCTCTGTTGGACCGAGGGTTTTGATGATTGGTATCCCCTCAGTCAAATAGAGGGCTTTGAGGTGTCTGAAACGGAGGTGGTTCCCGATACAGAGGCCGCACCCGCCACTGCTGTGGCCGCTGAAGCGGCTCCGGGTGATTCTACTGTCGAACTAGTAACCGCTGGAGAGGTAACTTCAGGCGGGCGCAAGAAATGGTTTATTGGCGGTGGTATTGCGGCAGTACTGACGGCCACCGGGGCATTTCTTGTTTTTGGTGGTGCTGGATTGGATGGTCTGTGTCAGGAATTGGCTGAGCCACACCCGGAGCCCGCGCTATCACAAGAACTAGAAGCGAAAATGCTCCGTGTACGCGCCGAAGTGGAAAGACTGGTGGCCGATGATAACAAGACTGAGGCTGATCGTCGGCTCGACCAACTGCTCAAAGCTGCCCCTTGATGGAAATTAAGATCAATCGTGATGGTGCTGAGTTTGGGCCATACACCCTTGAACAGGTTAACCAGATGTTGGAGGAGGGTTCACTCTTGCCCACCGATCTCGCCTGGCATGACCCAATGGAAACCTGGGCGGAACTCTCACACGTAGCCGCCACCATCAATCAGACGCCGGAGACTACCGTTGAGGATGAGGATCCATCTGCAGGTGAGTTCAGAGGTGGAGGGCGCTATAAAATCATCAAGCAACTAGGCCGGGGCGGCATGGGCGTGGTGTATCTGGCCATGGACACGCAGCTCAACGAAGAACTTGCCCTTAAGAGTTTTCCGCCCGAGATGGCCGTGGACGAAGCCGCGCTCGATGACATGAAGCGTGAGGTGCAAAAGAGCCGCAAGCTCAGCCACCCCAATATCATTCGCATCCATGATCTGGTGAACCTGCCCGACGAGGACCCGTTCCTGACCATGGAGTTTGTGGAGGGGCAGGAGCTGGCCGACATGCGGCGCGATCAGGAGGGTGGCGTTTTCGCATGGGAGGATCTCAAGGATTACATTGTCCAGCTTTGCGACGCGCTCACTACCGCCCACGCCGAAAACACCGTTCACCGTGACCTCAAGCCGACGCAGATGATGATCAACAAGGAGGGCCGGCTCAAACTATGCGACTTTGGTATTGCCGCTTCGATGGCGGATTCGTTGAGCTTTTCCTCAATGAAACATGCGGTGAGCGGCACGCTGCTCTTCATGAGCCCGCAGCAGATGAATGGCGAGGTGCCTCGTGCGGCAGATGATATTTATGCCCTCGGAGCCACACTTTATGACTTGATGACGGGTAAGCCGCCCTTTTACACGGGCAACGTCAATGTGCAGGTGATGACCCGGCCGGCGGTATCCATGAAGGAGCGCCTCGAGGAATTTGGTATTGATAATGACATTCCCGATTATGTTGACCGGCTGGTGCTCTCCTGCCTGGCCAAGGAGGCGGATCACCGGCCGGCTAGCGCGGAGGAAATCAAGGATTGGATTCTCACCGAGGGCGGAGCTGCCTCGCTCAAGACCGTGCGTATCCCTTTGTGGGGCGGGAAGGTGGTGGATGTTGATCGCAAGAAGCTTACATACACGGGAATTACGACCGGAATATTGGCGGCGGGCTTCGTTGCCTACACCATCTTAAAGCCGGCGCCATTTTTTGAAAAGACGGAGATTCAGCAGGAGGTAAGCGAGGGCCTCTTGTTGCATCTTGCGCTTGATAGAAGCTCGAAGGCTAATGTCAACAGGGTAGGGACCTTAACCCTGAAGCTGGCCGGTGACACCCAAATCATCCGGAGTGAGAATAGAATGGTCAATGTTTTGTCGTTTGTCCCGGAGCAAAGAGACAGCGCGGCGGGGATAAATCTTCAGGACACAAACTACGTTACCATTGGGCCAAATACTCACCCGAGTTACATCAATAATTACCGGCAACTGAGGGATCTGCAGAATAAGGATTACACGTTATCCCTATGGTATAAGCCCTTTTCGGTGCCCAAGGATGAGGATCCCACTGAGCTTCAGCATGGCCTCATCGTTAAGCCGGGGTTTCACATTGGGCTCACCTACAGTAGTGACAAGAAATTTACCATGAGCCATCAATGGAAAAACGAGGAGGATAAAAACAAGCTTACTGCGGCAATTTCCAAATGGAGTTACGGTCCCAATAACTGGTATCACGTTGTGGGAACGGTCAATCGCAAGGAAGGCATTGTGGCCTTGTACGTCAATGGGAAGGAGGCGGGCACTGCCACTTTTGATGCCAATGCGCCACCCTATGAAAAGTTTGGCTTAAACTCGTGGTACGTGGGTGCGGGCAATCCCAAGGGCAAATATTCGTGGTTTTGCAACGGTGCCATCGATGAGGTACGCTTCTACAACAAGGCTATGGATCTTGAGACGGTGCAGAAGCTCTACAGTTTTGAACAGCCCGATCCTTACGGAGATGGCCTGATGGTCTTCATGCCCTTTGATGGGGACCTTGAAAACGCCATCAAGAATATTGGTTACAATGGTGTGGAGCATACCAATCAGCCTGCCATGACCAGGGATCGTTTCGGAAACCCCAATAGCGCCTACCTCTTTGATGGGAATATGACCCAACACATCCATGCCAGTGCCGCCAGTAGCACCGATTCCATAGCCCAAGGAAGCGGCTCCCGAACATTATGTGCCTGGTTTAAGCCCGAGGATCTGGGTGATAATACCCAGTTCATCATAGGCTGGGGGAGCAATAGTGGGGACACTGCACCATTTGCGCTGCGAGTGGCAACCAACCGTATCAACGCCCACGTTAGAGTGGACAAAACGTTTGACATGTTTGCCGATAAGATTTCCGAAGGTAATTGGTATCATGCAGCACTAAGCTACAATGATGAGAATAATATGGTCCGATTATACTTAAATGGGGAAGCAATCGCCATGAGCACCAACGTCCTTGCGACAAGTGGAAGCACGCTAAAAGTGGGAGGGACGCCCTTTGTCGCAACCAATGCCTTCTTTACCGGGGTAATAGATGAGGTCCGGGTTTATAACAAACCCCTGAGGCCGGAAGTAATCAAGATCATCTATGAAACCGGCAAACCAGCAAGCACCTGGTACTGGTATGTATTGGGCTCCATGCTTCTGCTGGCCGCGGTTGCATATTACCTCTACCGCAAGGGTTACCGGATACCGGCCAAGTATTTGGACCCCGTACTGTTGCGCTTACCTGAAAAACTGGCGACAGTCGTGCTAAAGCTCCGGCAAGAGGAGCAAGAGCCTGAGATGGAGGAAACAGTCGCGCCCGCTTGATGAGGCTTGGAAATTTTCAAGGCCGCCCGTTCAGGGCTTTGGCGGCGGCCGGGCTCAAGGACCATGCTTTTTGGGTTGCAGGCAATGCCGTAGTTCAGTCAATCGTGACAAGTCACCCTCAACCCTTGCTGCTTTCTCCCGCCACGCCTGCTCAAGGGCTGATGCGGGGGTGGATTACTTGTAGATTCTGCAATTCACCAACGCCTCCCGCAATTTTCCCACGGCCGTGAACGATACTCGGGTGCGTCGCAAGTGAAGCGCTCTGAGTTTAGTGAGCTTGGCTAATTCCATGAGACCTTTGTCAGTGATTATTTTTTGGCCATCCAAGTTAAGCATGGTGAGATTCGTGAGCGTGCCCACTTCCATGAGGCCCGCATCTGTTATCTGTGAGGGGTTAATTCCAGAGCAATACAGGTTAAGCGATGTGAGCTGCTTGAGTTTGGCCACTTCCATGAGGCCCGTGTCTGTTATTTTAGTGTCCTGCAAGTGAAGTTTCTTGAGCTGATTAAGCTTAACCTTGGCCAACTCCGGGTCTTCAGGCTGGGGCTTGGAGGCCAGGACAAGCGCATCCTGCAGCGTCTTGAGCTTGGGATCAATGGGCCTTGGCTTTTCGGCGTTGGCCAGTGCGGTTTGCAGCTCCTTCAGTTGGTCATCCTGTCCTTTGAAATAATCCAGCAGTGTTTTTGTCTGTTGGTTGTCGCGCTCCTCAGGCGCGATGGCCAACAGGTCATTGATGGTCTTGCCAAAGCTTACCGGTTTCTTTGAGTTGGTAACGGACCAGCGAAACTTGCCTAATTGGCAGCTGTTTTTAGCAAATTCCTGCTTCATGACAATGGTGAGGAGGATTGGCCCATCGTGTTTCGGGGCTTGCGCTATTTCAAAGGTAGCTGTTTGCGGTTTGCCAATTTGAGGTAAAATTCCCCAACCCGTTTTTCTTTTACCGTCAATGGCGGTGGCCACCGCGTAACTCTCCTGGCTGAAGTCCGCCTTGGCATTGGCCAGTTCAAGTTTAAGCGCTTTTTGCTTTTTGGGCTTGTCTATGGGCGTGGCGCTACTGGGCACGAGGCCAATGAGCGAGACATTCCCACCTGGTTCGATGGCGAAGGTCACCGTGCTGTACTTCTTGTTTTTTTCCTCCACGTACATCTTGTCGTAAAAATATATTGTTAAATTTCCTTGCTGTTTATTGTTGGCGGGGTTTCCGAAACTCTTGATCAATTCGGCGGCGGACTTGCCCTTCCATGCAGTCGTGATCCCGGCCTTGGTCCATACCTGCTTTTTGCCGGCTGGCAGGTTGGGATCAAACAGCTGTTGCTGGGGCGCCCATAAAAGTTCCAGTTCGGTCAGCACAAAGTTGCCATCATCCGTACGCCCGGGGCCGTTCTCGGGCAGGCGTTGGTCGGGTAGTGCCTCCAGGCGCAGTCCGGTCAGGTTCTTCAACGTTGTCTCTGCGGTGATGGTAAAGGTGTCGCTGCCGTTCTTGCCACTGGCAAAGATGATTCCATCCTTCTCCTTGGAGAGCGTCGTGCCGATCTTTGACTTTAATTCCTTTGCTTCCAGCGTGGTCCACGGAGTCTTGACACTGGCTTTTTGGGTCCACTGAGTGAATCGCGTCTCAGCGCTCTTCTCGTAGTCATTCAGGGTCATATTCGCATCCGCAATGGCCGCATCCGCCTTTTGCTTCTTGTCAGTCTCGGCTTCCCGAAAAGCTGGGGAATTAGTGTATGTCTCCAGGGCGGCCTTCGCCTCACTGATCTCGGCTTGGTGTTTCTTTACGCGTTGTTCGATACGGGGCTTGAGCTTGGCCTCTAATGCGGTCTTCTCGGCCACCAGAGCCTCGAGGCCTTTGTCTGTTATTTCAGTGGAGTCCAAATAGAGAGCAGATAGTTTCTCCAGCTTGGCCAATTCCGCGAAGCCCGCATCGGTGAATTGAGTGTGGCCCAAGTAAAGCCTCGTCACCTTATCGAAACTCGTCTTGTTGAGATCGCTTTCGGGCGGCAACAGTTTACTAATCTGTTCCTTGCTGTCGACGCGCAGCTTTTCCAGATTGAGACTCTTCTGCTCTTCGGTTAAATCGTTGTTGCCGTGAATTTGCCGGGCTTCTTCTTCTGTAGCTTTGAGAATCTGGGTGATCTGGCCGAGCAGCAGCTGGCGGTTGAGTGATGCACGAATCGCCTCTTCAACGATCTCGGACTGACTCTTCCCGCCACACCCCATCAGCGCAACCACCGCTAATATCAAAAGTAGTTGTCTCATGTTTAAATTCTACACCTCCCGCCACGGCTGCTCAAGGACTGAATACAGAGGGAATTAGGCGGTAATTTTTCCAGGATAATCGATGAAATCCGAGTTTATGAATCCAATACTGATGCGTTTACCACAGAAATTTTCCGCGTATTTGTTCGCTTCAAACAAATGGAGCAAGAGCCTGAGATGATTGAAATCGCGGCTTCTGTCTAACCGCTCCTCGAAACTCTTTTGCTCCTTGTTGCATTTCGTGTTATCTCCTCTCTCGTGAGTACCGTTGCAAGTGAACAGGTTCCAGATGCGGCCGGTCGTTTCGGTCCCTATGGCGGCCGATATGTGCCCGAGACGCTTGTCCATCCATTGCGTGAATTGGAGGAGGAATACTTCCGCGTGCAGCAGGATAAAGATTTCCAGAATGAGCTGGATTATTATCTGCGTGAATTCTGCGGTCGTCCTACGCCACTTTATTTTGCCGAGCGTCTCACTAAGGATTTAGGAGGCGCAAAAATTTTTCTCAAACGTGAGGATCTCCTCCACACCGGTGCTCATAAAATAAATAACGCCATGGGTCAGATCCTCTTGGCCAAACGGATGGGCAAGACACGCATTATCGCGGAGACCGGCGCCGGCCAACATGGTGTTGCTACTGCCACTGTAGCAGCGATGTTTGGCCTTGAGTGCGTTATTTACATGGGCTCCCACGATTGCGAACGGCAGCGGCTAAACGTCTTTCGCATGAACATGCTGGGTGCGGAAGTCGTGGCCGTGGAGGCCGGCCAGAAGACACTCAAGGAGGCCATCAACGAGGCCATGCGCGACTGGGTCACCAATGTGCGCCATACTCATTATATCCTTGGTACCGCCTATGGCGCGCATCCCTATCCGGTAATGGTGAGAAATTTTCAACGTGTGATTGGTGATGAAGCGCGTCGGCAAATCCTAGAACAAGAGGAGAAGTTGCCTGATTTGCTGGTTGCCTGTGTGGGCGGTGGATCCAATGCCATTGGATTATTTTATCCGTTCCTTGAGGATGAAGGCGTGGCAATGGTTGGAGTGGAAGCCGGTGGCGAGGGCATTGAGCCGGAGAAACACGCCGCGCGTTTTCAAGGTGGCTCGGTGGGTGTGTTGCAGGGCACTAAGTCATTTTTACTGCAGGATGAGCACGGACAGATCCAGCTAACCCACAGCGTTTCCGCCGGTCTTGACTATGCTGCCGTGGGCCCTGAGCACGCGTTATTGCGGGATCAAAACCGCGCCGAATACACTTACGCCACTGATGACAAAGCGCTGGAAGCCTTCTTTAAGCTTTCCAAGCTCGAGGGCATCATCCCCGCTCTTGAATCTGCTCATGCTATCGCCGAAGTCATCGTTCGCGCCCCGAAAATGTCCTCAAGAGAAATCATCATCTGTAACCTCTCCGGCCGTGGCGACAAGGATGTGGCGCAAGTGGCCGAACGAGTGGAGCTTTAGTTGTGACCAGGAAATCCCAATCCCAATGGGACTTTGGCGAGTTGTTTCCAGAGGAGGAAACACGTGATGTGCTCACTGTTTCTGAACTGACCACTCGCGTGAAGCGCGCGCTTGAGACCCGGGTCGGGTTGGTATGGGTGGAAGGCGAAATCACTAATCTGCGTTTACAGGCTTCGGGTCATTGCTATTTTACAATCAAGGATGAAAGCACTCAGCTCTCGTGTGTGCTCTTTCGCGGTACACGCGCGACGCAACGTGAGTTGATGGAGGATGGCAAAAAAGTGGTGCTGCACGGTGACCTCACCGTGTACGAGCCACGCGGGCAATATCAGCTCATCGTGCAAAAAGTGGAGTTGCAGGGGGTGGGTGAGCTGCATGCCAAGTTCGAAAAGCTCAAGCTCAAGCTCAAGGCAGAAGGATTGTTTGATCCCGAAGCAAAGCAGGAACTCCCTAATTATCCACAGTGCATGGGTATTGTCACCTCGCTGAGCGGGGCGGCATTGCGGGATGTACTGCATGTTATTCGACGACGTCAGCCTTCATTGCAAATCGTTCTGGTGGCCAGCCGGGTACAGGGGCAGGGGGCGGAGGATGAGATAGCCAAGGGAATCCAAAAACTCAACAAGTGGTCGGAGCGGCAGCCGTTGGATTTGATTCTCATTACTCGCGGCGGCGGTAGTCTGGAAGATCTTTGGGCATTCAATGAAGAGGCTCTTGCGCGCGCGATCTTTACATCTAAAATCCCTGTTGTTTCCGCTGTGGGGCATGAGATCGATTTTACCATCAGCGATTTTGTGGCGGACGTTCGGGCGGCTACTCCAAGTGCCGCGGCGGAGATCGTCACAACCGGAGCGGTGGCCATATCCGAATCGTTGGCCGATACTGGCCAGCGTTTGGGTCGGCTGATAAACAGAAGGCATGAGTATTTGCAGGATCGCTTGGGCACTGTGGGGCACCGCTTGTTGCGTTGTCATCCACGGAGAACTTTACAGGAACATATGCAGCGGGTGGACGAGTTGCATGATGATTTGCTGCGCGCAAGCCAGTCTCAATGGAAATCAGGTGAGCAGCGTTGGCGAGGATTGTCCGAGCGCCTGCTGCGAGTGCGGCCGGAACTGACCTTAAGGCGTCGTCGTGAGAATTTGATTCAATTGGCGCAGCGTTTACAGGAGCATGGCCTTTATCGTCGTGAAAAACTGAGCCAAGACGTGGCAAGACTAGCAGATCGATTACGCCTGCTGGGGCCGGAGAACGTATTGGCACGCGGTTACTCCATCACGCAGGATGCTAGGAGCGGTAAGGTGATTCGTTTGCCCAAGGATGTGAAAAGTGGACAATTATTGCGCACGCGCGTGGCCGGTGGTGGAATCGACAGTACGGTGAATTAAAGCCTTCGTACTCGACGCAGAGGGAATGCTGTCGTAGGGTTTTCTGATGCCGGTGAAGGGTAGGAAAAAGGTGGCTTCGAGTAATGATATTTCTTTTGAAGACGCAGTTGAGAAATTGGATTCTATTGTCGAAGAAATGGAATCAGACGACTTACCTTTGGATAAAATGCTGGTGAGCTATGAGGAGGGCGCAAAGCTTGTCAAACTTTGCGAGGAAAAACTTAAGGCGGCCGAGACGCGTATTACACAGCTTGAGGAAAATCTCGAGGGGGAATTAGCGACGAGATCGGTGACGTTTCGGGAAGAGGCGGACTAACGAATGGGCGGATATCTGGACATGATCAATGACCCGGCGCACGTCAAGAAATTGACGGAGGGACAGCTGGAGAGTCTCGCAGCTGAAGTGCGCACTGAATTGATTACCAAACTCGCCAAAACCGGCGGTCATCTGGGGCCAAACCTTGGCGTGGTCGAGCTGACCATTGCCATGCACAAGGTCTTCTCAACCCCGAAGGATAAGTTTGTGTGGGATGTAAGTCACCAGACCTACGTCCATAAGCTTCTTACCGGCCGGCGAGAGGGATTTTCAAAGATTCGTCAAACCGGTGGTCCTAATGGTTTCGCACTCCGAACTGAAAGCGAGCATGACCTCTACGGGGCGGGGCATGCCGGCACGGCACTCTCGGCAGCATTGGGCATGTGTGCTGCGCGTGACCAGAAGAAGGGTGATGAAAACGTGGTGTGTGTGTTTGGCGACGCGGCGCTCACCAATGGAATTTCTTATGAGGCTCTGAATAATATTTCACACACCACCAGGAAATTTATAGGCGTTCTGAACGACAACGAATGGAGCATTGATAAAAATGTCGGGGCTATTTCAAAATATCTGAACAAGATTATTACCAATCCGAGCTACAATCGCTTGCATGATGATCTGTCGCGCTTGGTTAAAAAACTGCCAAAGGGTGATTTTGCGGCGCGAATGGGAGCGCGTGCGGAAGGGGCTGTTAAGGCGGAAGTTGCCGGGAGCTCACTCTCCCATGAACCGCCGAAATTGCAAGATGGACGCGGAGGCACGGCCAGCAGTTTGATTTTTGAGGAACTGGGTATTCGTTATATTGGTCCGTTGGATGGACATAATTTGCCGCTGATGATCAAGTCCCTCGAGTATGCCCGGAGCTGTGATCACCCTGTGGTGCTTCATGTGCTCACCAAGAAGGGCAAGGGATACAACGCGGCACTAAAACAGCCGGAAAAATTTCATGGTCTTGGTCCTTACAATGCCGAAACCGGCGAAACACCCTCCGCCAAGTCCGGATCAGCGCCCAATTGGCAGGATGTGTTCGGAAAGCAAATAGTTAAACTTTGTGCGCGTGACAACAAGTTGGTGGGGGTAGGGGCAGCAATGCCCAGCGGCACCGGCCTGAAATTTCTACGCGATGAATTGCCAGATCGTTATTTTGACGTGGGCATCGCCGAGGAGCATGCGGTGATTTTTGCTGCTGGCATGGCCACGATGGATTACCGCCCGATCGTCGCCATTTACTCCACCTTTCTCCAGCGCGCCTACGATTGCATCATTCATGATGTGGCGCTGCAGGATTTGCCGGTGATCTTCTGTATGGATCGAGCCGGACTTTCAGCCAATGACGGTCCAACGCACCACGGCCTGTTCGACATCGCCTATTTACGTTGTGTGCCGAACATCGTGGCTATGGCACCACGCCATGAGGATGAACTGGCTGATATGATGTTCACGGCAACTCGCCAAAATCATCCGGTGTTCATTCGCTATCCTCGCGGCGCGGCGGAAGGTGTGCCAATTAAGGCCGAGCCTGAAATACTGGAGATTGGTAAGGCGGAGGTAGTGAAAAATTTCACTGACAATGGCAAGAGAAAGGTGGCGCTGTTCGGACTTGGGCCGATGTTTACGCTGGCAGAAGAGGCGGCCAAAAAACTTGGCAAGGAATTTGACTGTGCGCTTATCAACCCGCGTTACACCAAACCAATTGATCAACCAACCACCGAGTATTTTGCTAAAAAGGCCGACGCGATCGTGACCATCGAGGATCATGTGCTTGCCGGTGGTTATGGAAGCATTGTATCGGAACTGCTTGTGGAAAAGGGCATTCACACGCCGTTGACGAGACTGGGTTGGCCCGATCAGTTTATTGAGCACGCGTCGTCAGTTGGTGAATTGCGTGAAAAATATGGGTTGACGGCTGAGGCGGTCGTTGCCCAAATCAAATCCGCTCCTCCATCGGAAGCTGGAAACAAAGCGTCCGTCGTGGCCTGATTGTCGCGCGGAAATCATACCCTAAACAGAGATAAAAATATGGCGTATTCTTTTGCCAACATCACGCCGCCTGAGGGCGGAAAAATCACTATTGAGAACGGCAACCTGCAGGTGCCTGACAATCCAGTTGTGCCCTTTATTCGTGGGGACGGTACTGGCCCTGATATCTGGGCAGCGAGCCAACTGGTTTTCGATGCCGCGGTGGAGAAGGCCTATGAGAGTTCGAAAGAGATTAACTGGTTTGAAGTCTTTGCCGGACAAGCGTCGAAAGATAAGTTTGACGAGTGGCTCCCAGACGACACCGTGGCTGCCTTCCGCGAATATCTTGTTGGCATTAAGGGTCCACTGACCACTCCGGTTGGTGGCGGCATCCGTTCCATCAATGTTGCCCTGCGCCAAATTCTAGACCTCTATACCTGTCTGCGCCCAGTGCGTTGGTTTGAAGGCGTGCCAAGTCCTGTGAAGCAACCTGAAAAGACTGATATGGTGATCTTCCGTGAGAATACCGAGGACATCTACGCTGGTATTGAGTTCCAGCATGGCACGGAAGATTGCGACAAATTTAAGGCTCTATTTGCCGAGGCTTTTCCGGATCGAGCGAAGAAGATTCGTTTTCCAAAAACCGCCGGCATTGGCGTCAAACCCGTGTCCGAGGAAGGCACCGAGCGCTTGGTGCGCGCGGCCATAAAGTACGCCATTGCGAACAAGCGCGACAGCGTCACGCTGGTGCACAAGGGTAACATTATGAAATTTACCGAGGGCGCCTTTCGTGATTGGGGATACGCGCTTGCCAAGAAGGAATACGCCGCCACCGATCTCGACGGCGGGCCCTGGCAGGTCATTGAGAAGGACGGCCAAAAAATTGTCATAAAGGACGTTATCGCTGATGCCTTTCTGCAGCAGATTCTCACGCGGCCTGCCGAGTATGAGGTTATCGCTACATTGAATCTCAATGGCGATTACGTCTCCGATGCGTTGGCGGCCTGCGTGGGCGGGATCGGCATTGCGCCTGGTGGCAACATCAACTACGACACAGGTCACGCCATCTTTGAGGCTACACATGGAACTGCGCCCAAGTATGCCGGTCAGGACAAAGTAAACCCCGGTTCGGTCATCCTTAGTGGTGAAATGATGCTGCGCCACCTCGGCTGGGCTGAGGCTGCCGACCTTATTGTCAAGGGAGTGAATGGTGCCATCGGTTCCAAGCGGGTTACCTATGATTTTGCTCGTCTCATGGACGATGCCGCCGAGATCAAATGCTCTGAGTTTGGGCAGAATATAGTTGAGCACATGTGATCACTATCCATCGCCGCAGACCGGAGGTAAGGTTGAAAATGGGTGTATACTCATTGCAAGAGTCATGGTACTAGATAGCCATGACCCAGCTATATGTCCTGTCGGTTTTTATAGCAAATGCGGCTCTGCCTATCCCGTGGACAGCTATAGGAATAGTTGTTTTGTTTATATTTCTAACCAGAACAGAGAAAGAAAAAGAAAAAGAAAAAGATTAATTTAAAACCCTATCGGGGAGAGTGTTGAGAAAACGTGTTTTCGAGTATAGCGTTTACTGTTCTTTTTGAGCAGTTTCCTGCCGATCAACTCCTCATGTTAATCAACAATCGTTAGGAAGTGCTTTTTATTGATTCCTTTGCTCACCATCGTTTGGCCTCAAAGGATTGACTTCATCATCTGAAGAATTGCTCGGAGCATTGGGTGTCTGTTCGAAGAAGATCTTTGTTCCATTTTTATCGATGGCAATTTGGAAATCCACCTCGCCGGCTTCGGTCTTGAAGGAGCCTTGGATATTGCAGTGTTCCTTAATTCCTCCACTATGTTCACAACCCAGCCCGAGCGCGATTACTGAACAGATAAGCAGTATCTTCATGGTACCTCGCTACACCCAGATTGTGACTTGCGCCCATTGATACGATTAATTCCCGCATTGATTCAATCAATGGAGGTTACAAATTG
>CBFHWX010000079.1:0-13072 GCA_965659445.1 Limisphaerales bacterium
CACGGTTTACGTCGGGTCACAGGACAAAAAGCTCTATGCCATCAAGACCGACTCCAAAGGCTTAGCCAAAAGCCCGTGGCCCATGCGCGGGCAGAATGCCCAACACACCGGCCGCACCACAGCAGTAGCTGATCTCCCCGTGGTAAAGACGGAGCTCGGCTCACTGACGCCCAAGCAGGTGGCGGATCTTTTTGCTGAGGATGTCGGCACTTGGAAAATTAAGGGTAAGGCCATGCCAGTAGGTAGCGTCCCGGAAACCTTTGAGGACACCATGGAAATTCGTTGGAAAGAAGAGGGCAAGTCAACCACGGCCACGTTCAGCGCCGTGATAAATGGTAAAGAGGTTCGCTTTATTGGGCATAAGGAATATGACGCCAAGGAAGGGGAGTTCATCTGGCGTAGCAAAGGGGAGGGCTTGCCTGAAACCTCCTCGCGAGAGACCTACGATCCAAAGAAGAAAACATACCATGGGAAATCGAGTTTTCCCGATGGAGCCGAGGAAACCAGCACGCTTGAAATAGTCAGCAAGGACAAAAGACTTTTTAAGACCCAAGTCAAGGTGGATGGCAAACTAGTCTTTTCACGGGAAGCAACATTCACTCGGATAACTGAGGATACCATTATTGTCGGCCCCGCCGAGCCTGCCAATTCACTGGCTGATAATATAATCGGCAAACGGATTGTCTGCCTGGTCCCCGGCAATCTGCAAATGCTGCTCCAGTTTGAAAAGGATGGCACATTCAACGTGGCCAGAATTGTTGCAGGTAAAATCCAGACAGAAGATGATGAATTGACCTACGTGGTGGATGGTCTGAATGCGAAAGTTAAGCAAATGGATGAGGATGATGGAGGTGTTACGTTCACCTCAACCAACCCCAAAAAAGGAGACCAAATTACTTTTGGGCCGGCCAAAAGGCAGATGGCCTCCACCATTCTCAGGATCGAATTGGCTGCTCCTTTTGAGGAAGGGTCAACAACGAATCCCGAGCCAACACCCCCCGAGCCTAATGTCAATCAGAAGGGCCTGATCGCTTACTACCCCTTCAACGGCAATGCGTGTGATGAGTCAGGCAATGGCCACGGAGGGAAGGTGGTTGGCGCCAAGCTAACGGTTGATCGCCACGGCAAGGCCGACAGCGCGTATCAGTTCGAGCTGGGTGATCACATCAGGATTGATGGTCTCATGGGTAAACCCAAAAACCTGACCCTCAGTGCCTGGTTTAAACTCGAAGGCCCTCAAGGGCGAATGGGCTCGGAAATTATCTCCCTGGGCGTCAGCGCGAGCATACGGGTGGACAGTAAATCTACCTATACCCAGCGGGTTGGCACCGGAGGGGTAACGCGGATGCAGCCAAACGGATGGATGAACACGTTGGCCAAGTTCAATTACACCGGCACCGGTTGGCACCAGATTGTGTTCACCTTTGATGATGATGCAGACAGGCAGGTCACCTATGTGGACGGTAAACAAATGGTCCTCAAGGAGAACCAAAGATCCATCGTTTATGAGGGGCAGGAAACCGACACAGTGATTGGCATTCATGGCCGCGACATGGAGACGTGGAGAAGTCAGGGGAAAATAGATGACATCCGCGTTTACGATCGCGCCTTGAGCGCTGAAGAGGTCAAGGCACTGTTCAAAAATGAAAAACCATCCACCCCACTGGAAGCGGGTAAGGAAATTAAGGTGATCACAGTGGCCGAGCTGCGCGCCAAGGCTCAGGCCGGCGATCCGAAAGCACAACTGTCGTTGGGCCTGAAAATAATCAATGCCGCCGATGGCCTGAAGAAAAATCCCGCCATGACCGAAAATTGGTGGCTTAGGGCGGCCAAGCAGGGCCATACCATTGCACAAATGAACCTGGGCCTGCTCTATAGCCGAGGTGCACTCGGGGAAAAGGATCCAGCAAGGGCTTATCAATGGGCCAAGCTTTCACTTATGCGCGGAAACCAGCGAGCCAAGCAACTCGTTGAGACACTGGAAAAGGAACTTATGCCTAATCAGATTGCCCAGGCCGATGCCTTCGTGCAGGATTTCAAGCCGGTGATAGAAAAAAATGAAGGCGTTGAAGAATCGGCAACCGAGCCAACCAATCCAAGTCCCACCGCGCCTGCCAAGAAATTCTAGGCTCATATTTCCGGCGTGGGGAAACTGTGCGCTTGCAAATTGTCCCCGCAAAATGGGAGGATATCCACAGTGAAGACAGACCCTCGGTTCAGCCGGGATGCAGGTTGTGAGGTGTTCACCGGCAATGAGTTGCTGGTGAAGGGCTGCTTAGAGACGGAAGGAGGCACTCACCTTTGGACTGGTTATCCCGGCTCGCCGGTTTCAGCATTTTTTGATGTCGCACGTGGATTGCGCGGCCTGTTGAAGGAGCATGGCATTCACGCCGCCATCGCCAACAACGAGGCGCTCGGCGCGGCGATGGTCAATGGCTCGCAAATGCATGGTTTGCGGGCGATCACGGTGCAAAAGAGTGTGGGCGCGCATGTGGCTTCTGACGCTCTGGCACTGGGCAACCTGGTGGGCGCGCATCCTGAGGGCGGCGCAGTGATTGTGCTGGGCGATGATCCTTGGAGCGATTCCACGCAGGTAGCGGCCGACTCGCGTTTCCTTTGCAAGCACCTGATGATGCCGGTGCTCGAGCCGAGTGATGCGCAGGAGCTGAAGGATTGGATTGATCTTGCCTTCAAACTCTCACGCGAGAGTGAGCTATACATTGGCTACCTAGTTACCACTAACCAAGCTGATGGTGGCGGTAGTGTGCAGGCACGCACTAATCATTTTCCAGACACCAACAGCCGGAACCCGTTCGGACTTGATACCTCGGCTATTGATCTGGAACGCAATGTCCTTCTGCCGCCGCGCACTTGGCGCAAGGAGCAGGAATTGCCAGAGCGTTTCGAGCGACTCTGGGCCAGTGCACGGCGACACGGGGCCAATCGCATTCTTCGTCCGGCCTCGCCGATGGGTCGTGGTTTGGGGTTTGTCACTTCGGCGGCGGCTTACAGTTATTTACGCCATGCGCTGGCGGTGCTCGGGTTGGACTTGTGTTTTCCCATTATGAAAATGGGAGTTACCTATCCGCTGGACCCGGCCATGGTGCGAGAATTTTCTGAGGGTCTCACGGACCTGATTGTGATTGAGGAGCGTCGGTCATTTCTCGAGGATCAGGTGACCACTATTCTCAATCGCGCTCGACAGGATGCCGAGGAGCCCGCGCGTGCGGTGAACGTTTGGGGCAAACAATTTCCCCACGGCTTGGCGGGCATCCCCGAGACGCGCGGGCTGAACCCCAGCAAGCTCATCGAGCGACTGGGACGGCTTTTCCTGAAATTGCCCGAGCTGGAGGGCACTATCGATGCCAAGCGTGTCAACGGGGAGCTGAAACTGCTCGAGCAGGTCGAGGCAGTGGAGGTGCAGGTGATTGATCGGACACCTACTTTCTGCCCCGGCTGTCCACACCGCGATTCTGCAAGCGTGTTGGTGGAGGTGAAAAAACAATTCTCCGATGCAAGCTACATGAAGCGCCAGCACGGACAGGATCCGGTGGATCTTGTGTTTCACGGCGACACGGGCTGCTACACCATGCTGATGTTCGAGCCGACCAAGGATCTCATGCATAACTATAGCGGCATGGGGCTTGGCGGTGGCACGGGTGCGGGGATTGATCCGTTCATTCGTAACAAGCAGGTGGTGTTCATGGGTGACTCCACCTTTTTCCATAGCGGACAATCAGCCATATCCAACTCAATTAAGAATGGGCAGGACATCACATACGTGATTCTGGACAACAAGACCACGGCGATGACGGGTCATCAGGAAACGCCCGGCACCGAGACCAACCTGCTGGGTGAACCCACCTTTTCACAGAATATCGAGACCATCATCGCCGCGATGACTGGCTCGGCGGACACGGGTGCCACGGTAGTGCGGGTGAATCCCGAGGACCGGGAGAACTACCGCGGCCTGTTGGAGAAGACCATTCTTCAGGATGGCGTGAAGATTCTGCTGGCCGACAAGGAATGTGGCATTACCTACCATCGTCGGCTGGCCAATGACGAGCGGGCTGTCGAGAAAGCCAAGGGCTATCTGCCGGAGAAACAGTTTATCAATATCACCCCTGAGGTTTGCGAAAACTGCCTGGAATGCACGCGAGCCACGGGTTGTCCGGGGTTGACGCTGGAGCAAACCCCTTACGGCCAAAAAGTACAGATCGACAAGACTTGGTGTGTGAATGATGGTGCCTGTACGCGGTCGCTCGTGGCTCCGGATCCGGCCGAGCCGCAGGTGAAGGCCTGCCCGTCCTTTGGCGAGGTGTCAATCACACGCGAACAGGCGCCTCCTGCAGCAATTGATCGTCTGAATTTCAGCCATTTGCCGGAACCCAATGCGTCCCGGGTTAACGGTCTTTGGCATGGGTATCTCGCCGGCGTGGGCGGCATGGGCATAGGCACCGCTACGGCCATCCTCGTTCGCGCCGGACATCGCGATGGGTATCAGGTAAAATTTTGTGACAAAAAAGGATTAGCCATCCGCAATGGCGGTGTGTACTCGATGATCACGTTTTCCGGCCCCGAGGCGCATTTTACATCAAATCTCATTCCGTATGGCAAAGCCGACCTGATCCTGGGCATCGACTTACTGGAGGCTGCGCGTGCGATTGATCCGCAGACCAACCAGCGTGTTGGTAGTCGCCGTCACACGGCCGTGGTGGCCAACACCCACTTGACGCCGACGATCAAAACCCTGTTGGGCCAAACGCAGAGTGACCCCGACCAGCTTGAGTCGGATTTGCGAAAGCATTCCCGCGCCAACCGCTATCACGGCAGCGATGTCTCCGTGATTTCAGAACGTATTTTCGGCTCCCAGCGTTATGTGAATACAATGATGTTGGGCTTGGCCTTTCAACTAGGCCGCTTGCCCCTGAGCTTCGCCTCTATCGAGTGGGCTGTCCGTGCCAGTCTGGGTGGGGCGGCCGAAGCCAATTTGCAGGCTTTTCAACTCGGTCGCCTGCTGGCCCATGACTCGACAGCAGTGCTCGAGGTAGCACGCCTGCCCGTCGAGCCCAAGGATTACGCCGATGTGCTGCGAGATAAGGAAGGTATTATCACCCGTACACCCGGTCGCGGGCCCAAGGTCGGATTGGCCTACCGCCACATGCTCGAGAATGCCTCGGAGCATCTTCAAGTGGAAGGTCCAGTGTTGGCTGATTTCGCCCGGCGAGTTTATGATCTGATTCAGTTTGAAGACGAAGCTTACGCGAAGGAATACATCGAGCAGATTCTGGAACTGCATGAAATGGATTTGGAGCAAGAGAATTTTCGCGCCACGCGGGCCCTGATCTGGAATTTGCACCGTGTCATGGCTATCAAGGACGAGGTGTATGTGGCGCATCTGCTCACCAGTGAGGAGAAGCTTCGGAGGGATAGTGCGCGCTACGACGTGGACCCCAAGCGTGGAGACCAAATCCACTATCGACACCTCAACCGCCCGGAATTTAAGATATTCGGCGTCCGCCTGGCTTGGAATATGAAGACGCGTAACTGGATGTTGCGTATCATGCGGCGCATGCGCTGGCTGCGCCGTGCTTTGCCGCAATGGCACGCCAAGGAAAAAGATTTTCGAGAATGGTACCGACAAACCGCACAGGAAGCCGCCTTTTACCTTAACCAACCCGGTGCTTACTCTAAGGTAGTCGATCTGCTGGAGTTACCCGAGGCCGTCACTGGCTACCGCGAGGTTCGTTATCCCAAGATGGATGAAGCTTGCCGGCAGGCCTCAGTTGCAATGGCTGCGCTCAAAGCAACTCAGGAGTCAGATGTTTATGAGATTAATTCACCATCTAAAATCAGGCCGACCGAGTAATAAAAAATAGTTGTCCTGATTAATTTTTTGGCAATTTAAGGAATTACTGCCTTGGTTCTTTTCCAGTCGTAGAACGTGATTGCATTAAGCTCACGTACCGCAATTTGCTCACCAGAGACAGCAAGATGGGCCCAAGTTTGCTGTTTTGAAATTTTCCGGGAATCCACAATTTCCAGTTTTTTCAGGTTGGCACGGATCAAGTAAAGTGTGCCGTTCTGATCAAGGGCGAGAATCTTTTCACCCTGTCGCACAAGGCTCATGTACTTTCCAAATCGTTCGCTGCTTACCCATGCTTCCTTGCCTGAAGTAAGGTTGTAACAGGCAAAGCGTTGGTTGCGTAGATGTAAATAGACATGATCTCCAAACAGTATCGGGCTGCACATATACGCTTGAGCTTTATTTTCCCACTTTTCCACCGATTCCCATGATTTATCACGCTTTATTCCATAGTAGTGAGAACGCCCGCCATAGGTGCTTGTGTAAATGCCTTGCTTATAAGGCAACGGCGTAAGGATGTTCATTCCGCGAAATGCTTTCACTGGCTGCCGCCAAAGCACTTCGCCCGATTTGATGTCGACGCCAGCTAGTTCTGCGCGTGACTGGACGAGAATTTGTCGCTGTCCGCCCAATGTAGCAATGACCGGGGAGGAAAATGCGCTGCCGTACATACCTCCTTTGTCCTTCATCGTACGCCATAAAATTTTGCCGGAATCCTGTTCAATCTTGCAGAAGCCAGCCCCAGCTTGCATGTAAACGAATTTCCCGTCGACCATTGGCGAACACACGCAGCCAAAGGTAGGTATCGGAGTTTTGAGTTCCTTTGGAAAATCGATTTCCCACAATTTTTTGCCGCTTTTGGCATTCAGACACACAAGATGATCACGGATGCCGGCAACAAATAGTTTACCATTAGCCAAAGCTGGTGTGCTTCGGATCCAGCTGCCATTACTACGGGCAAAGAATGGAACCGACATTTTGCCAGCCCACATTTGCTTCCACTTTTCCATACCGCTCTTTCGATTCAAGGCACGTACAACCTCGTTGCTGCCCGTCGACTCGGTAACATAAACGGTATTATTGTCCAGAATCGCTCCCGAATAACTGGAGCCGAGTTCCACCCGCCATTTAAGCTTGAAGTGTTCGTCCTTGAGATCTGCCGGCCAGGGTTTGCCCGTTACAATTCCATCTCGATTGGGTCCTCGCCACTGATTCCAAGTGTCTGTGTCGGGTTTGGCTTCTGGAGCGCTTGAGGCTTCTAAAACAAAACAAAAGAGAATAAGTATATTAATTTTCCTCATGAGATTTCCATGTCACAACTGAGTTTTCTAAGGTTGGTTAAGAAAAAATCCGCGCGGACTTTAGTGTCTGGTTTCATCTGGTGCCAGTAGATTTTTTCAGCTACAACCTGTTCTTCCAATTTGTATGGATAAAATAGGAACATCACGGCGTTCCCCTGAAGAATTACGCAGTGCGCGTTGGTTTGCGCCGGACGATTTGCGGTCGTTTGGGCATCGGTCCCGGCTCAAGGGGATGGGTTGGGCGGATGATGATTTTCAAGGCAAACCGGTCGTGGGCATTCTTAATACTTGGAGCGATCTGAACACCTGCCATTCCCACCTGCGTGAGCGGGCGCAAAAAGTAAAGGAGGGCGTTTGGCAGGCAGGCGGTTTTCCGGCGGAAGTGCCGGTAATGTCACTCGGCGAAATGCTGATGAAGCCCACCACAATGCTCTATCGCAATCTATTGGCAATGGAAACGGAAGAAGTGCTGCGCAGTCATCCGATAGACGCAGCCGTGTTGATGGGAGGGTGTGACAAGACTACGCCTGCTCTGTTAATGGGGGCGTTGTCGGCGGATCTACCGGTAATTTTCCTGCCGTGCGGTCCAATGCTAACGGCTCGACTTGGAAAAGAGACTCTAGGCAGTGGTCATGCGGGTTGGAAATACTGGGCTGAGCGACAAGCCGGCAACTTATGCGACGAAGAGTGGGCACAAATCGAAGATGCCATTGGCAGGTCACCTGGCCATTGCATGACGATGGGTACAGCGTCGACGATGGGCGCGATTGCCGAGGCGTTGGGCTTCACGCTGCCGGGTGCATCGAGCATACCCGCGATGGTCAGCGAGCACATGCGCATGTCCACCGCTTGCGGCCGGCAAGCGGTCGAGTTGGCTTGGCAGGATTTGAAACCCTCACGCCTTCTCACCCGTGAATCCTTTGAGAACGCCATCACGGTGGACATGGCCGTGGGTGGTTCCACCAACGCCATTGTGCATATTATTGCCATGGCACGCCGAGCTGGATTTGATATCTCACTGGAGGATTTCGACCGTATCTCGCGCACCACTCCCGTGCTCGCCAATGTGCGCCCCAATGGTGAGGAGTATTTGATGGAGGATTTCTACAATGCGGGCGGCTTGCGCGCACTGATGACTCAACTCGGCGAGAAGCTTCACGGCGATTGCGCAACTATCACCGGCCACACGCTCGCCGAGAATATCGAGGGTGCGGATTTGATTGATGAGGATGTTATCCGTACGCAAGGCAACCCCGTGCAGGCCGAGGGCGGCACCTTTGTGCTCACCGGAAATCTATCGCCACACGGGTGTGTGGTGAAACCTTCTGCTGCCACTGAGAAACTCCTGAAGCATCGCGGTCCCGCGCTAGTATTTGATAATTATCCCGACCTGAAAGCGCGTCTAAATGATGACGACCTTGATGTGACCGAAGACACCGTGCTCGTATTGCGATCAGCTGGCCCAGAGGGTGGTCCAGGTTTTCCCGAGTGGGGAATGCTGCCCATTCCTGACAAGTTGTTGAAGGCAGGCGTGCGAGATATGGTACGCCTCTCAGATTCCCGCATGAGCGGCACCAGTTACGGCATGTGTATATTGCATCTTTCGCCCGAGAGCCATGTCGGTGGGCCGCTGGCGTTGGTGCAAACCGGTGATGAAATCGAGCTAAATGTGCCTGATCGCACCATTCATTTGCATGTCAGCGATGATGAGCTGGAAGCTCGGAGTGCCGCTTGGCAAAAGCCTGAGCCCAAATATGCGCGCGGATACGGCCAGCTATATATCAACCACGTGACGCAGGCTCACGAGGGTTGTGACTTTGATTTTCTTCAGCATGGTCCAGCCACTCCAGAGCCGCCCATTTATTAAGATGGACACCAATGCGATTACCCCCGAGACGCTCTCCCGTTCCGTCATTGCCGTGCCTCCATTGGCTCGTGATGCGAATCTAAAAATTTGTGCTACTGAGAACGCAAAGATAATCAGCCACCTTGAAGCCGGCGGTATTCGCACGCTTCTCTATGGAGGTAATGCAGTATTTTATCATGTCGCACTCGCAGAGTATTCCGAAGTACTGGCAATGCTTCAGGAATATTCGGGGAAAGACACGACAGTGGTGCCTTCAGTTGGCCCTGCATATGGGACCACAATGGATCAGGCCGCCATTCTGCGGGACTTCGATTTCCCCACCGCCATGGTGTTGCCTGCGCGCGATATCGCCACGTCCGCTGGGTGCGCAACGGGTATTCGCAAATTTGCCGAGGCGTATGGCAAGCCAATCGTGTTGTATATCAAGTTTGAGGGTTACTTGGAACCAGAGGATGCGCAGGCACTGGTGGATGATGAGGTGGTGACTTGGATCAAGTATGCGATCGTGCGTGAGGATCCGAGTCAGGACGATTACTTGTCTGAATTAGTGAATCGAGTGGATCCCGAGATCATCGTCAGCGGCATCGGCGAGCAGCCAGCCATTACCCACTTAAACAGTTTCGGTGTGAACAGCTTTACCAGTGGCTGTGTGTGTGTGGCTCCGTGCCTTTCAATGGAGATGTTGCAGGCCTTAAAGGCCGGGAATCTTGAGGTGGCCGAATCCATCCGCCAAACCTTTGAGCCATTGGAGGACTTGCGTAACGCCATTAATCCCATCCGGGTTCTTCATGCGGCTGTGGCTGGAGCTGGCATTGCCGATACCGGGCCGATTCAGCCGTTTTTGGATGAAGTTGATGTTGACAGTCGCGAGAGGATTGTGCGCGCTGCAAGAAAACTATTAACCCATAACGAACCTGTCGTAACGTAGCACCTCGCTTCTTGCTTCAAGGTGGATGGGGTGTTTCAATTCCCCCATGCACCGTTTGATAGCCTTTGTGGTCCTGTTAATTGCATTTGCTGTCCCAGCAAAGGACACCCCACGCGATCCAAATATCGTCTTAATCCTAGCTGATGACATGGGGTATGGTGATGCACGATGCTATAATCCAAAGTCCAAGAACCCCACGCATAATATCGACCGGTTGGCACGCGAAGGAATGCGGTTTACTGACGCCCACGCGCCGGCGTCATTTTGCGTGCCAACACGATATGGGATTCTAACTGGGCGTTATCCACATCGGATCAAGTTGAACTGGCGCAGTAGGGCATTGGTTGAGAAAGGGCGAACAACAATTCCCTCAGCATTACGGGAGAAAGGGTACTCCACGGCAATGGTGGGTAAGTGGCACCTTGGGTTCAATGACGGACCGGATTACGATTATTCCAAGCCGCTGGTTGGCGGTCCGGTGGATCGCGGGTTTGATTCCTACTTCGGCATTCCACATTCACTGGATATTGTGCCATACTACTACATTAGGAACGCAAAAGCTGTGCGGGCGCCAACCGGCAAGATTGGGCCGCGCAATTCAGAAGGCTGGACCCGCATCCAGGGCGAATTTTGGCGAGAAGGATCTATCTCGCCGGATTTCAAGCATGTTGAGGTATTGCCGCGCCTTACAGAGGAATCTGTCAAATACATCGAAGGGCGCAAAGGTGCTAAAAATCCCTTCTTCCTGTATGTTGCCTTGCCGGCACCGCATACGCCTTGGCTGCCCACCAAAAAATTTCAGAAAAAAACCAACAACATGTACGGTGACTTCGTGGCGATGGTCGATGACACCGTTGGCCAGATTCTCGGTGCGCTGGATCAGACGGGGATGACCAAGAACACGCTCGTGATTTTCACCAGCGACAATGGGCCGGTCTGGTATGACACCGATACGAAACGCTTTGGTCATAGTGCCACCACACCTTTACGTGGCATGAAAGCTGACGCGTGGGAAGCAGGTCATCGTATGCCCTTCATCGTTCGCTGGCCGGGGAAGGTGAAGGCCAACACGACAAGCGACGCACTAATTTGCCAGACTGACATGATGGCAACTTTTGCCGCACTAACCGGACGAGGATTGGCCGATAACGAGGGGGAGGATAGCGAGAATTTTCTACCTGTACTGTTGGGCCAACGGGAAACCGCACGGCAACAGCTAATCACCGGCACCAAGCCAACCCACATGGCTGTTCGCCAAGCGCAGTTTAAATATATCCCTTCGCTTGGGTCTGGTGGTTTTTCTGTTCCGCGCCGCGAACAGCCGGTGCCAAAGGGTCCGCGCGGTCAGCTCTACAATCTGGCTGAGGACATCGGCGAAGCAAAGAATCTATGGCTCGATGAACCGGGATTGGTTGAGTCCTTTGAAAAGCAAATCGCAAAGCAAAAAGCATCGGGCCGAACACGCCCGCCTATGAAGCTTTTTAATAAATTGCTCTCTGAGTCGCCGCAAATTACCACCCACCGGCTCAATGCTGAGCCCAATGATAAACGTTTCCTCTATTACACCGTCAGCCGTGATGGCCGCACGCTCAGAGGTAAAGCCGCAGGCCGCCTGCGCAGCTTATTGATGGGCGATGCGGATTCTACCACTCGACATGATGAAAAATCACACTTTGACCCAGGCATATTGTTACGCTTCCGTCTTGGTGACCATGAGGCGCAGGTGGCGATTTGTTTTATATGCAACAAGTGGGCGCTGTACCTCAATGGCGAGACGGTCAGCTATATGTCGTTGGCCGATGACCGCGCAGCGGTTTTGGCGGAAGTAAAGATGATGTTTCCCAACGATAAAATTATCCAAGGCATCCCTGAGAAATTGTAGTGAAAACCTTCCTATTTCTAATTCTTACTAGCGTGTCGTTGATTGCCGCTAAGGTGCCGCCGGAGATTGTATTGCAGCCAAATATTGTATTGATCATGGCTGATGATGTTGGCTGCGAGCCGATTGGCGCCTATGGTGGTGAACGTTGGAAGACACCACACATTGACGCGCTGGCCAAGGGCGGCATGCGCTTTGACTACTGCTTCAGCATGCCGGTATGTCATCCTACGCGCGTTTGCCTAATGACCGGCAAGTATCCCTTCAGGCTGAAGTCCGGCTGGGGCTCGTTTCCCAAGGTGGAGGAAAAAAATACTGTGGCGCAGGTGCTTAAACGTGCAGGTTATGCCACGGCCATTGCGGGCACGTGGCAGTTGTGTTTAATGAAGAAAGACACTGAACAGCCTGCCCGCATGGGGTTTGATCAATGGAGTGTTTTTGGCTGGCATGAAGGGGCTCGGTTTCATGAGCCATACATTTATGAGAACGGACGGCTTCGGACGGACACCAAAGGCAAGTACGGTCCGGAACTGTATGTGGATTTCCTTGGGCGGTTTATGAAGAAAAGCGTCGAGGCCAAAAATCCGTTTTTTGCCTATTACTCCATGGCGCTGGCGCATGACGTGACCGATGACATTCCTAAACAGGTGCCTTATGTGCCGGGTAAAGATCGCTGGATGAATTATAGCGAAATGATCGAAAGCATGGACGATATGGTCGGTAAATTGGTAGCCAAAATAGACCAGCTTGGCCTACGCAAAAATACCGTCATCCTTTTCACTGGCGACAATGGCACGGCCAAGCGTTCCAAGCTGCGCCACATTGAAGGACGTAACTATGAGAAAGAAGAAGTCTACTCCATACGCAATGGCAAACGCATTCCCGGCGGGAAGGGGACGCTACTCGATATCGGCACCAATGTGCCGTTGATTGCCAATTGGCCCGGTTATATCAAGAGCGGCAGTTCAAATGATGCACTTGTGGATTTCAGTGACTGGCTGCCGACTTTGGCAGAGCTTGGCGTAGGGAAAATCGGACACAAGATCGACGGGATTAGTTTCGCCCCAAAATTGTTTCATCTCCCCCACAACTCTCGCAAGTCGCGTTCCTTTGCCTTTTCGGAGAGTAAAGGTGGCAAGGCGTGGGTGCGGACCCAGCGATACAAGCTCTATAACACCGGCAGCCTCTATGATATCCAAAAAGATGCCATGGAGAAAAATCTGCTCAAAAA
>CBFHWX010000080.1:0-13053 GCA_965659445.1 Limisphaerales bacterium
CAATACCATTGCCAAAAAAAGTGTGGTTTGCTGATTGCTTGGTTCGGTCGAGAAACTGATCAATTAGCACGATGTCACAAGGTCGGTAGCGTTTCTGCAATGATCCAACGGCACTGACGCTGATAATCCATTCAACCCCAAGCCTTTTCATGGCCCAGATATTGGCGCGATGGTTGAGTTCAGATGGTAAAAGACGGTGGCCTCGTCCGTGTCTCGGAAGGAAAACGACATCACGTTCAGCAAGCTTTCCCGTTAGGAATTGATCAGATGGGATTCCAAAGGGGGTTTTCACAGTTTTCCATCTCTGTTCGGAAAAGCCATCTATTGTATATAGTCCACTACCTCCAATGATCCCGATACTGTTAGGTGAGGTGCGCATGTGAATTTTGTGGCTTACTAATTGGGTTTGATGTTAGCTTGAATGATCCTGACGCGTCAAAGGCGACGCCTTCCCCATGATGGGTGGGCATTGTTAAGTGAGCAAGTCGTTTTCATGTCGGAAAATCATAAACTTATTTACGATCCTGATTCAGTTCTTTCGGTTGTTATGGGGGGGGGGCGTGGTTCACGCTTATACCCGTTGACTCGTGAACGCGCCAAGCCGGCAGTGCCGCTGGCAGGTAAATATCGGTTGGTTGATGTCCCGATTTCCAACTGTATTAATTCCGGTCTGAAGCGTATTTATCTGCTCACGCAATTCAATTCAGCCTCGCTGCACCGGCATATTGCGCAGTCTTACACGTTTGATCATTTTACGCATGGTTTTGTAGAGATACTAGCTGCCGAGCAGACACTCTCTGATTCCTCCTGGTTTCAAGGTACGGCCGATGCGGTGCGCAAGCACATGGTTCACTTTCTGAACCATCGGTTTGACTACATTCTTATTCTGAGCGGGGATCAGCTCTATAATATGAATTTTCACAAGGTGCTCACGCAGCATATACAAAATCAAGCGGAGTTAACCGTGGCAACCATTCCAGTGAATCGCGAGGCGGTTTCCGATTTCGGCATTATGCAAATTGATCAGGAGCATCGTATTCAGAAATTTGTGGAAAAACCAAAGGAGCCGGAAGTTATCGATTCTCTAAAAGTTCCCAAAAACACCTGCAAAGAATTAAGCATCAAGGCTACCGACGATCAGTTTCTTGCATCTATGGGTATTTATGTTTTCAACCGTGAAGTACTCCGGGATCTTTTGGAAAATGAGTATGCGGATTTTGGTAAACACATCATCCCCGAGGCTATTCGCCATCGCCGTGCATTCTCTTATGTCTACCAGGGTTACTGGGAGGATGTGGGAACAATTCGGACTTTCTTTGATGCCAATCTGGATGCTGCAAGCGAGTTACCCAAGTTTAATTTTTTCGACATGTCATCGCCTATTTACACGCGTCCGCGATTTCTGCCTGCCAGTAAAATCAATGGTGCAGCCATTGATCACGCAGTGCTCAGTGATGGATGTATCATCAACCGTGCGCAAATCAGCCACAGTATCATTGGCGTACGAAGTGTTGTTGGGAACGGCACAATGTTACAGCGTGTGGTGATGATGGGCGCAGATTATTACGAATCGGAACATTCCATTAAAGAGAAGCAAACATCGGAGATTCCGCCTATTGGTGTTGGCAGCAACACGCGCATTGAAAATGCAATTCTCGATAAGAACACGCGCATCGGTGATAACTGCGTCATTAGTCCTGATGGAAAATCTGATAATGAAGACGGTGATGGATTTTATATTCGTGACGGCATCGTGATTATTCCGAAGAACGCAGTCGTCCCTCACAGAACTGTTATCTGAATCCTGTGGTCAAAGACGATATCTATCAAATTCGAACACGCGGCGATGGTCCATCCGGGAAGCTTCCAATCAACGAGGAGCAATTGCGCGAGGCGCCTAGTGGCGATCTCTTCGGCCTGACTCAAAGTGCTGGCATGGGATGGGATCCGGATGCGTTGGGGGGTGATCCGTATCTTATTCTGAACACGCATGGCGGAGTGCGCGCGCCGGATGGTACGCCCATCGCGCTCGGCTATCACACGGGCCATTGGGAAATTGGTCTTCTAGTCAAAGCCGCGGCCGAGGTGTTAAAGGCGCAAGGTAGAGTGCCCTATGCAGCGCATTGCTCCGATCCCTGCGATGGTCGAACACAGGGGACGGTGGGCATGTTTGATAGTCTTCCATTCCGTAACGATGCTGCCATTTTGATGAGACGGCAAATTCGATCCTTGCCCACACGCAAGGGAGTGATCGGAGTGGCGACGTGTGATAAGGGATTGCCGGCTATGATGATGGCTCTTGCGGGGCTGGGCGATTTACCTGTGGTATTGGTACCTGGGGGAGTGACGCTGCCTCCAACAGAGGGCGAAGACGCC
Organism: Limisphaerales bacterium; assembly: GCA_965659445.1. Classification (GTDB taxonomy): domain Bacteria; phylum Verrucomicrobiota; class Verrucomicrobiia; order Limisphaerales; family UBA1100; genus UBA1100. Next base: position 2,377 of record CBFHWX010000080.1, read on the forward strand.
GGAGCAGTACAGACCATTGGCGCGCGTTTTTCCCACGGCATGCTTACCCTTGATGAAGCGGCCACCCTTGGCTGCAAGGCCTGTGGCACGCCCGGTGGGGGATGTCAGTTCCTTGGCACAGCGGCCACATCCCAGGTGGTTGGTGAAGCGCTGGGTTTGGCTCCATTACACACGGCCCTTGCTCCATCAGGATCAGCCGTTTGGCGGGAGATTGCCATGCGTGCGGCGGAATTGATTATGGGCCTTAAGGAGCAGAAAATCGGGGTGAATCAAATCCTTACTGATGCAGCAATCCACAATGCCATGATCGTGCATGCTGCTTTTGGCGGGAGCACAAATCTTCTCTTGCATATTCCTGCTATTGCTCATGCTGCTGGCTTGCGCCGGCCCACTGTGAGCGATTGGGAGAAAGTAAACTCCCAAGTGCCGAGGATAGTGAGTGTCTTGCCGAACGGGCCAGTAATGCATCCTACGGTTAATGTTTTTCTCGCCGGTGGGGTTCCTGAGGTGATGGTGCATTTGCGCAAGATGGGATTGCTCGATACAACAATCAAAACAGTTGAGGGGAGAACTTGGGATTCGTTGTTGGATGAATGGCAGGATTCAAAGCGTCGTCGGCGTTTTCGCGAGGTTTTGCAGGAGCAGGAAGGTGTCGATCCGGATGACGTGATCATGCATCCAGATCGCGCCAAGGAACATGGTCTCACGAGCACGGTGATTTTTCCCTCAGGCAATATTGCGCCTGAAGGGTCCGTCATAAAGAGTACGGCGATTGATCCATCTGTTGTGGATGAGGATGGGGTGTATCTCAAGGAAGGACCTGCAAAAATTTTTCCAAGTGAGTCCACCGCCATTGTAGCGATCAAGGATGGCAAGATTGAGGCGGGAGATGTTATGGTGCTCGCGGGTATTGGCCCCATGGGGACAGGAATGGAAGAGATTTACCAGGTGACATCCGCACTCAAGTTCCTGCCATTCGGTAAACACGTGGCAGTAATCACAGATGGCCGTTTTTCAGGCGTTTCCACCGGCGCCTGCATCGGACACGTTGGGCCGGAAGCACTGGCGGGTGGTCCGATTGGTAAAATTAAAGATGGTGATATGATTCGAATTGAAATCGATCTCAACAATAACACTGGAACTCTTAATTTGGTGAGCGAAGGTGAACAGCAATTTACTCCCGAAGAGGCTGCAACTGAATTGGCCTCGCGCGAATCCAGCGTTGATTTGAAGCCTCATCCAGCATTGCCATCGGAAACTAAACTCTGGGCTGCACTACAAGCGCACAGTGGGGGTACTTGGGGAGGGTGCGTGTACGATGTGGAGGCATTGCTGGAACGTTTGGAGGGCTAGTTACCCACACCTTGATACATAATGAACTGATTCGCACGGCGTTTACCCTCGGCCACTACGGGCGGTGTGAGGAGCAGGGCCAATTGGTTGCGCGCCTCAAGATGTTTTTTATCCAGGCCTTGTTGAGCAGCGAGATATATCCATTTGTACGATTCGATCGGATCCTTGGGTACGCCGCTGCCTTCTTTGAGCGAAAGGCCAATGAGATATTGACCGTTGGCATTGCCGGCCTGCGCCGATCTTAAATACCACTTGGCAGCCTCCATATAATTTTGCGTCACACCCTGGCCGTTTTGAAACATACAGCCCAAGGCAAACTGAGCATCGGAACTTCCATTGTCAGCTGCTTTGCGAAAGAGCATAGCTGCCCGGCTGTGATCTGCTACTACACCCTCGCCTAGGTAGTATTTGTATGCCAATGCCAATTGATCTGCTGAAGTCACGGGATCCATGGTTGAGAGGGGTGTAGACGCCTGAGCAATTTCCTCCTGCTCCGCCCCAGGCTCTTTTCCGCAACCTGAAAACAAAATTATTGAACTGTAATACCATAGAACAGCCCAAGTGCAGACGAACCTTGTTACAGAATAGTGCATGTAAGCCCCCTTGAAAGGACAAAGAAACATTATAGGTAAATTTGTCAAAGTCAAGTCAACGATGTTGAACTTGTCAACTTAGGTGGTGGCATTATTGATGGGCAAGAATGAGAACCGTGGCTGATTGCGTCGACTTGGCGATATCCTTGTTTTTCTGAGTAGGAGATAAAAGTGGAGGATTTGGATGAATTCACGCCGGGTCGGAGCGATGTCAAAAATAAACTTGATTCCTGCCTTCTCTATTAAAGACGAATACATTTCAAAAACATAATAATTTTTCGGTAATAATTCTCAAGTAACCGTTATGCACAAAGACGATTGCGTGGGCGTTAGGAGCGTGGCATTGTAGGCCCATGACTACTCCTTTTGCGCCGTATCCCGGCTCCTCGATGAATCGTCGTGATGTGTTGCGGTCTGCTCTCGTTGCAGCGGGTGGAGCTGCACTGGTGAATGCGCCCCGCGCACAGGGCGTACAGGATGAGCGCAAGGCTTCGCCCAAGCGGTACAAGATGAAAAAATCAATCAATCTTTGGGCGTTTCCGTATCCGGATCGAATGTCGCTGAAGGAATGCCTCCAATTGGCGAAGGACGCCGGGTTTGATGGGATAGAATTGAACTACGATCTCGAAAGTGATCTTTCCCCGAAAAGTGGTCCGAAGGAATTTATGGCCATTCGCAAAGAGGCGGAGCGCATTGGTATTGCGATCAGTGGCGTGTGTTCGTTTTTGTTCTGGCCGTATCCGCTTACGAGTAACGATCCGCAGGAACGCATGCGGGGCATGGAGCTCGCGGCTAAGATGACCGAAGCGACGTATCATCTGGGTGCTGAAAATTTATTGGTAGTGCCCGGTGCGGTACACATGCCGTGGCGTGAAGATCATGATCCAACGCCGAATGAACTGTGTGACAGCCGTGCACGTGCTGCGATTGAGAAGCTATTGCCAGCGGCGGAAAAACTGAAGGTCCATTTAAATATCGAAAATATTTTCTTCAATGGCTACCTGATGACACCGATGGAAATGAATGAGTTTGTGGATCACTTTGACAGTGAGTACGTGCAGGTGCATTTTGACACGGGCAATATTATGCTCTTCCAGTTTCCTGAACATTGGATTCCGGTGTTGGGTAAGCGCATAAAGAACGTACACCTAAAGGAGTTCACTAAAAATGGCACCGATCATTCACTGGAATCCTTCCGGCCGCTGCTGGATGGCACGACCAATTGGCCAGTGGTGATTGAGGCGTTTGAAACGGTGGATTACCGCGGCTATCTCACCTTCGAGTATTTTCATCCCTACACACACTATCCGGAAGCTCTGATTCATCAAACTAGCGATTCGCTCGATCGGATGTTGGGTCGCAAAGTTTAGTGTGAAGGTGGTTGGCATACACCACATGCATGAATGCACAGGCAATTTGTCGCCGGTAAGTTAAACTTTGATAGGGTTTGGTCAATTGACACTGTTAACGGTAAGCGGACCATCAAACAGCGTGAGACTGACTACCTCCGTGCGCGCCACATGGGGCCCGTGTGCCTCGCCACGCGGTGCATAGAAAATCGTGCCCTCGGTGTACACCTTGCCGCCCTCCTCCCACTCGCCGCTGAGCACATAGGCTGTCTCGTTGGCTTCGGGATGAATATGTGTGGGAACAGTCGTGCCGGCATTAAATTTCCGAAGTACCGTAACTCCGCCTGTGGTCTCATCTTTGCGCAAGATTTTTAACTCCACACCCTCATACGGGCCGATCTGCCAATCTATATCATCTGACAATGCTGTGTATGGAAACATGGTTGAAGGTTGCTAAAGGGATTGAGTGAAGTCAAAAGCTTTGCTCTTGTGCAGGAGGTTTTTTAAGTTTACGGATGCTTTTGTGGCGTCAATCGATTCCTAAAGGATGGTTGCCGAAAGTCTTGGCCGACATAGATGCATTGTTGGTGGATCATTGTCATCTAGAGCGGAAGGCGGCGGCTTCGGCGTTGAATCTCATGAAATATCCAGAGCTAGCTGGATACGTCAGCGAGTTGAATGCAATCGCGTTGGAGGAGTTGACGCATTTCAACTTGCTTTTAGACTTACTGGATAAACGCGGCGTGTGCTTCGGGCAAACGCATGTTAGCCCGTGGATCAGAGGGTTGATGCAGAACATCCGCAAGGGGCGGCGCGAGCAGGTGGTGGATCACCTCATCGCTGCATCACTCATTGAAGGCCGAAGTTGTGAAAAATTTCAAATTCTTGCCAAGGCTCTTCAAGAATCGGAGCCAGAAATTGCCCACCTTTACTCCAGTCTTGTGGAAAGTGAAGGCAACCACTATGCCGACTTTTGGCTCATGGCCTGTAAGATCGACAACGCAGAGGCGCACGAAAGGCTGGATCTGTTCCTTGAACTCGATGCGGAGTTGATCCAACAGTCGCACAAGATGCCGTTGATGCACTGAGATTGGAAAAGAAGAAAGTGGTGCGCGAGAGAGGACTCGAACCTCCACCCCCTAAAGGACTACCACCTCAAGGTAGCGCGTCTACCAATTCCGCCACTCGCGCAGGGGTGAGGCATTTTGCCCTCCTTCGACACGATGGCAAGGTGATTCTGCGGCGCAGTGTGGGATTGATTCGAGGGGAGACATCCTATAAACTGTAAAGAGCTGCTGTAGTTTAATGTAATATGCCCGAAAAAGATCATACATCTGTTGGAGGCGAGGTGCGTCAACTCTGGGAGAAGGGGTACGACGCGTTGGAAAAGAAAAACTATGACTACGCGATGATGCTGTTGGCGGAGGCGCTGGAAAAGGAGCCGGCTTTTTTCGATTGCCGTATGGCCTTGCGAGCAGCCCAAATCAAGAAAAATGAAAATACTGGTAAACTTGCCAAGATAGCGGCGGCGGCGGGGAGCGCGCATCATATAGCCCAGGCCAAGATCGCCTTGGGGCGGAAGAATTATTTCTCTGCAATGGCGCATGCCGAAAAAATTCTATGTTCGGATCCAGAAAGTTCCATGGGCCACCGGGTGATTGTTGATGCTGCCCAAGGATTGGATTTGCCGCATACAATCATTTCTTCGCTACAAATACTCAAGAAAGCCAATCCTAATGACAATAAAATTACCCAGGAACTGGCAACAGCGCTTGAGATGTTGAACGATTGGGACGAGGCGGAACGTGTTATGCTGGAGTTGGCGAATATGAACCCCGAAGACCCATTCCTACAACAGGCTTACAAGGACACGGCGGCCAAGGCGACAATCTACCGCGGCAATTATGAAAAGACGATGTCTGGTCCAGGTGCGAGCGGCTTTGAGGAGGACGTAGTGGAAAATTCAAAGGCCGATTACACTTCCGAGGATGTGCTGGAAGAAAGAATTTTTTTGATGGAGGAGCAGCTTCAGAATGAGCCGGAGAATTTCAAGTTGGCAGTGGATATCGCCAAGCAGTATGTGGATCGAAATGATTTTGATCGTGCCTTCGAATATTTTGACTTTGTTCAGGAAAACCACAAAGTCAGTGATACCTACATTGATGGTGCTCTTGCTGATGCCCATGAGGCGCAATTCGATTACGATATCAAACAATATCCGGAAGACTCTTCGGAACGTGTTGGATTGGAAGCTGAACGTGATGCGTTCATGTTGGAGAATTGTCGAGAACGTGCCGACCGTTATCCCACAATGCTGGAGTTTCGCTTTGAATTGGGTGTGCGCCTGTTTCGTGTGGGTGATATAAATGATGCCATTCAGACTTTTCAGCGCGCGCAGAACAGCCCCGCGCACAAGCTTCGTGCACTTTGTTATTTGGGCCAATGCTTCATGCAGCGAGGCATGTACGACATGGCTCTGAGTCAGTTTGAAAAGGCATTAGAAGGCACATCTACCTTTAATGATCAGAAAAAGGAACTGGTGTATCTTCTCGCCAGTGTTCATGAAAATCAGGGAAGGCATGAGGCGGCGGCAGCTCTTTATAAGAGTATTTATGAGGTCGATATTGGTTATCGGGACATAGCCAAAAAAGTGGAAGGTGGGTACTCTACACGGACCTGAGTTTGACTCGGGTGGAGTTTTAGTTTATGGATTTTGAACAATGAAATTCGTTGCTGGTATGTTATATGGGGTGATCTTGTTGCCGTTAGGGTCCCTTTTCGCACAAGATAAGACTAAGCCTGTCACGTTCAAGGTGAGCGAGCAGACTTTTTCAAAGCCCGCCAAGTGGGCGGAGCAGAAAGCCGCCAGTCGAATGCGTGCCGCGCAATTTGGAGTGCCAGGGAAGGATGGCAAGCCGGTTGGGGAATGTGTTTTCTTTTATTTTGGCCCCGGCCAAGGGGGTGGAGTGCAGGCAAATGTTCAACGGTGGCTCGGTCAATTTGCGCCGAAACCGAAGCCGGAGCATAAAGTTGAAGAAACTAAAATTGCTGGGACACCTGCAGTTTATGTTTTTTGTGAAGGCACGTTTATGAGTGGACCCCCATTTGGAGGTGCCAAGGTGGCCAAGCCCAATTACGCAATGGTTGCTGCGGTTTTGGGCACGAAGCCCGGCTATATTTTTGTGAAAATGACTGGGCCAAAAGAAGCCATTGATTCGGCTAAGGTTGATTTCAAGAAAATGATCGAGGGCGGCCTTAAATAATCCCGGTGATCTTCTTCGCGAAAGATCTCTCTCGCACATTGCGATTTTATCAAATTTTTGAACAAAAGGCTCTATCTAGGCCGCCACTCTATACTGTAATGATTTTATTTTGCCGTAAATTTTGTATTGGACTGACTATATTATTCGTTTGTGATATGTCAGCGGGTACGGTGACCACCAAGGATGGTAAGGGTTATACCGGCCTGGTCCAATTTGCAGATGCCGAGCACCTGAGCGTGGGGGCCATTAAAGGTCCAAAGTCAAAAATCGCGCTGACCAACGTGTTAATGGCGACGTTTGATATTCCAGTTGATCCGGCAATTTTTTCTAAAGGAGCGCCACTGACGGGTGAGGGTTCCGGGGTGCTGGCTGCCTATCATGACCGGCCAAACTTTAAAGGTCGTGTAATTTATCGCATTGATAAGACCATTGATCATCAGTGGTACTCGAGGCAGCCGGTGTTTGATTTGCCGCGTGATTATTTTTCTGTACGCTGGACGGCGGAACTGGAACCACCGGTGACTGGTGTTTATACCTTTACCCTGCACGCCAACGATGGCGGAAAGTTAAAAGTGGGCGCCATGGAGATGGGTAAATGGGAAGCACTTTCCGGTTTTCGCGAACAGGCAAAGGTGACACTCGAGGGAGGCAAACGGGTTCCATTTGTTTTCGAGTTTTTTGATAATTATGGAGAGGCTAGTGCTCGTGTACTGTGGAAAGGGCCAGGTTTTCAGGAAACAGTTGTTCCAACCTCGCAACTTTACCCCGTAACGGACAAGGCCCCGAAAGGGTTAAAGAAGGCAACCGGGCTGCTTGGGTGTTATTATCAGAACCGATTTTTTTATGGCGACGGTATGTTGGCGATTGATGCGGTAATGGATTTCTCGCCTGTGACTCCTCCAGCGAAATTCCCTGATAAGAATTATAGTGTGCGCTGGACCGGGCAAATTGTGTCGCCCCACACCGAGGAGTATACCTTCAAGATCATAACGGACGAAGGTGTGCGGCTTTGGGTAGGCGGCCGCTTGGTGATCAATGAGCTTTCTAACCGCACTCCACGCACATTTGCCGGGACCGCGCCTCTGGAGCTAGACACGCGATATAATATCCGTCTGGAATCTGTTCACCGCGCCGGGCAGGGTAATTTGAAGGTCACTTGGGGGAGCAAATCGAGAAAGGAAACAGTGCTGGGAGGGAAGGGCGTACATCCTCAGTTTACGCCATCAGTACCGGAGGAATCCGGTGGGGATGAAGTGGATGAATCCCAAACACTCGGTGTATTTTCGTGGGGTGGTTCCCGTATTGCTGCTGGCGTGAGCTCAGCGGATGACTCTGTGGTGCGACTTGATGAAGGGACGATACCTAGTCGTATTTCCACGGTGAATGTGGCTCGAATCGTCCTTAAACCGGTGCCAGCTAAGTGGCGCAAAGTATTACATGACAAGCGTAAGGGTGTGCTGCTCCGAAACGGCGATTTTATCGAGGGCGAATTCAAGAGCCTCAAGGAGGGTTGGCTGGTATTGAATTCCGTTATATTTGGGGTGAAAGTGTACGGGCTCGACGAGGTGTTGGCTTTAGTGTTGGGAAAGGTTTCCGGCAAGCCTGCGCGCGATTCCCGCTTTGAACTCAGTCTGCAAACTGGCTCGGTACTTCATGTGCGCAGTTTCAAGCTTGAAAAAGGCGGAGTGATTGTGGATGACCCGACCGTGGGTAAGTTTCTGGTTCCTCTGGCGGAGCTCGACGAGATGCGTCACATAAAGTTCAATTAAAAAAGGGCCGGGATTTAGCTTCCCGACCCTTTATGATTAATTCTTCGCCTAATTTACTGTGAGCTTGTGGCTCTCTGAATGGCTGTTGAATTCTGGTGCATACATGCATTGGATGTTTGCCATGCCAGTCTGGTATTGGCCCTTATGCTGGATGCGTACGCTATACTCAAATACGTAGATACCCTTGGGAAGGTAGTCGATGTAGAAATGTGACGCTGTGTCGCGCGTTGTCTCATAATAGCCGAGGCCATCCTGATACTTGTAGCGACTCAACACATTCACCGGTTCGGTGCCACTGCCGCGTTGATCTTTCATGTGAACGTATTCCATGTCCCGATCTGTGCGCAGCACCAATCGTATAACCAGCTCGTCACCGGTCTTCAATCCACCGTTAACTGGGATAAGCTGTGGTCCCTTAGGGGTGTTTACCTTGGTGAATAATTTTTTGGTGAGCTTGAGGGGGGTTTCCTCGTGTGGCGTTATCTTGGAGATGTCTTCCATGTACTGCCAATGCACACTACCCCAGGCAACGCCTTCGTCATGCTTGGTTACCTTAATGTTTCCAAAGGTTGATTTAACATTACTTGAAAGGAACCGGTGCTCATAAAAGCCGGTGCCGGCTTCCACGTTTTTCGGCTCAATTTTTGTATCGCCGACTGTCACTTCAACCAGCGCTTCGCTCATGAGCGGGTTGGCACCTTGAAGAAGCAGCGCGTAACACGCATCAGCAGTAGCCTTGGTGGTTTTCCAGTCTTGAGTTTGCTTTTGCTTGATTAGCCATACCTTGGCTTCTTCAAGGGCATCAAAGTCCTGGGTTACCTCGTGGAAAGCCTCAATCATCATGGCTTGAGTCTCGATCGGCGCGCGGTACCACCAATGACTGTATTCCAGATCGCGCCAGAAGAGCCCCATCTCCTCATTGGTGACTGAGCGTTCCTTGATGGACTTGATAATGAGTCTAGCTAGTTGGTTGTAGTCTGCTTTCTTCTCAACCTTGCCAAAGCGGTTCATCGCAATTGCAACCTGTGCCTGATTCATGCGCGAGAGGCTCAGGAAGTATTGGGTGCCATCCTTGTCCGTCTTCACAGCCTGACCGAGGAAATAGTTGATCGCTTCCAGATGTTGTTTGGCTACTGGGCGATCCTTCAGGAAGAAGGAGCGGCAGTAGAGATACTGGGCAATCATTGAGGAGAGGTTGTTGTTGTTCAGATTTCCGTGCTGTTGAATCCTTCGGTAGGTTTTGTCGATCCAGCCATCGAGTCGGTTGACAGCCTTAACAGCCATGTTTATGTCGACTTCCACATTCATCTGCCGCATACGGCCGAAACCGGTGGTGATGTAGAGGGTGATATAATCGCTGGCACGTCCGCCGGGCATCCATGGCCATGCACCATCTGGGAATTGCATTTCCCGGAGCCTGCGCTGCGCATTTTGCGTTTCTGAGGCGAGACGCTTGTCGTCGAATAGGATGCCTACATTGCGACGCGCCTGGCTTTCGTTCTTAGCCTGTCGCAACCAAGGTGTTTCCTCGAGCATGACGGATTTTAAATCCTGATTTTTCTCAAGCGGGCTATCGAGGGTCGGTGTGTCGCGCCATTTGTCAAATACCTGACGGATGCGCGGATCACTGCCGGCAATATGATGGGCAAGTCCGTTTGCATAAAGTCGGGTAAATGTGCTCATGGTGCTTGGATGAGGTGATTCCATGAGATATGGCAGGGCCATTACCGCATACCAGTTGGGGTTGGAAACCATCTGGACAGTGAAGCGCTCGTGCTTGATGGAATCGCTTTTTGCGGAATCAACAAGCTTTTTAAAGCTGAAGGCCTTCGTTTTGGCTCCACGGATAGGTAAGGGCAGACTTTCAGTCACAAAAATGCGGCGGCTCAGCACAGGGAGGAAGCCCTGTTCGCCATCAGTAACCTTGTCGGTGCCTCCTACGGCCTTATAGGTAAGGAAACCAAGGTCATCGGGTACTGAAAGGCGCCATGAATATGTGTGACTTTGTTTGGCTGGCACGTTGAATGTCTTATCCAAGTCAGCATTTCCAAGAAGGTCATCCACGTTGTCCTCAGTCAGTGCGTCAGCGAAGGAAAGGCGTACCTTACCAGTCTGGTCTTTCTCGGTCATGTTGGTCACCTTCACGGTGAATTCCAACTGGTCACCCTCGCGTAGGAAGCGTGGTGGGTTGGGTTGGACCATAATGTCCTTGGCGGTGACAGTGCTGCCGCTTAGGAATCCGCTTCGCAACTGATTGTCGTGCGTGAAACCCATGAATTTCCACTTGGTAAGCGCTTCAGGCATGGAGAATTCCAATCGAACTTCGCCATCCTCGTTGGATACGAGGTGT
>CBFHWX010000081.1:0-12874 GCA_965659445.1 Limisphaerales bacterium
TAAGTGGTAAACCCTCGCTTGGCTCATGGGTGAACTACGGGCTTGGGAGCGAGAATGAGAACCTTCCTGGCTATGTGGTGATGTTGGACCCCACAGGTGGCCCCATCAGCGGCGCCAAGAACTGGACCAGCGGCTACATGCCTGCCGCCTATCAGGGAGTGGTGGTTAATGCCAGTGGTACACCGATCCTCGATTTAAAGAATGCTCGTGGTATGAAGCGCGAAGAACAACGTGCCATGCTCGACGCGTTAAACAAGTACAACGGACGCCATCTCAGTGCCCGCACCGACAACTCGAACCTGGCGGCCCGCATCGCCAGTTACGAACTGGCCTACAAGATGCAGATGAGTGCGCCAGAGGCAGTGGATTTTGGCAGTGAACCCGAACATATAAAACAAATATATGGGCTGGGTGAAAAGCGAACAGAGGATTTCGGTCGCAAATGTCTGCTGGCCCGCCGCCTCGTCGAACGCGGTGTGCGCTACATCCAAATTTATTCTGGTGGCAATCACAATGACGCCAACTGGGACGCGCACGGAGATCTCGAGAAGAATCATAATTATCATGCCGGTAATACCGACAAGCCCATCGCCGGATTGCTCAAGGACCTTGAGCAACGCGGTTTGCTTGACGAGACAATCGTTGTATGGGGCGGTGAATTTGGCCGCCAACCCACCGCCGAATACGCCAAGGGCACCGGCCGCGACCATAACAGTTATGGTTTCACCATGTGGATGGCGGGCGGCGGGATCAAGGGTGGTATTAGCTACGGTAAAACCGACGAGCTCGGAAGCGCTGCAGTGGAGAACCGTTTGCACGTGAAAAACATGCACTCCACGGTGCTCACCCAACTCGGTTTCGATCCAAACAAACTAAGCTACTTCTACAGGGGTCTTGACCAAAGGCTCGTCGGCGTCGAAGGCGCTGAGCCAATCAAGCAGATTATCTAGCTTAGACGTTAAACCGGATATCGAGCACCGTTTTTTCGGGCATGGGGAAATCGCCATCCACCAGCTTTGTCAGCCCCTTCGAGCCGGCATCCTTGAAATTGTGGGCGGTCATCAATTCTGCATGGCTTACAATCTCCGCCTTGATGAAGCCGCGAGCAAGGTCGGTGTGAATCTTACCAGCACAGGACACAGCGTTGGCGTTCTTCTCAACGAACCATGCGTGTACCTCTTTCTTGCCAGCAGTGTAAAAAAACATGACATTCGCCTTATCCATCACTTCTTCGCATACCAAATCGGCCGTCACTTCTGTATCCTCAAACACTACTGTCGGCTTGAAGCTTAAGAGTCCGAACGCATTTATAATCTCCCGTTCACCTTCATCGAGTTCCAGATCGCAAACAGGCTTTTCCTCCTCCAGCTGTGTGAGACACTTTTCCAGCACTGCCTTCTCATTCCCCTCAGCCACCAGTGAAAGTCGCGCTTCAGTTTTTTCCATATCTAGAATGAGTAAATCCAGAATGCGCTCGTTTGTAATGGCAATCCCTTCAGCTGTTTCATAGCCGTCAGGCAGCAGTTCAAAATAAAACGGTGTTACCTTATCCGGATCGAACATCCCCTCGAGATCAGCGAGAATAGCGTCGTTATATTTCACCTTGCCTTCCGGCAACTCCAAACCAGTATATGCTATCTTCATTCAAAAATCAGTGTTTACAGGAAGTGTGCCCCGTGTCCGAAAAACCCTGCAGGATTTCCATCGTACAGTCGATGAAAGAGATGATTATAAATCTGGAGGCCTCTCTTTTGCAAACCGGGCTGTGATAAGCAGAATCATCCAACCTGTTGTGCCAACTCCGAAGAATATTTTCGCCATCAGTGATAAGGCGGCCCAGTCAGTCTTACCGTCTCCAACGACAAGTGAAATGGCCAGGAGGCAACTTGCGAAAGCCAGTCGACCTGCCAAGCTCTGAACGGAAAGATAAGTAGCCCGAAGATTTGTTGGAATGCGTTCATTCACGGCCTCGCTCAAGGGCGCCATATATAGCCCTTTTGGCGCATTTCGAAACAAGAGGACAAACACAACTACTGGATGTAAAAGCAATGCAGCGGGGAGGAAAAGAAGGTTCTGGAGTAGCACGGAGAGAAGAAAGGTTTTTCGAAGGCCGAAGCGTCGTCGAAATTTCATGCTCCTTGCCGCTACCCACGAACCAATCAACATAACAATGAACGCATGTATGCCGGTGATTATTGGGCTTTTATTCAGTTCTGTATCATTACTGTGCCATAACAGGTCTACATAGGGCTGGTATAACTCGTAGGGGACATGAACGAGCACGATGGAGAGCACCGCCACTCCCAGGAGCCACGCTAGGCTACAATCCCGCAACTGGCTCAGGGTGTTTCCAAGCTGCTTTCCAAAACTCACGTTTGAGCGCTCACCGGATTTTGTGGGCTCCACGCAGGTCACCATCAATCCGGCAGCGATTGTCGCGCCGACAGCTGAGAAGGCGAATGGCAGGGAAAGTTCGTACATTCCAGCAAAACCTCCGATGAGCGCGGCAATGCCCGCTGCACGCAGGTTCAAGCTCGCCACGCGAGCTTCTGCATCGCCAAATTGACCAGTGATCCCGAGCGACTGATGGGAGTCGTAATGAAAAGAGGCATCGGTGCCGGATTTGAAGGCAAACCCGGCAGCCATCAGCACTTTGGCCAAAGCAAACAATTCGAAATTGGTCCCTGTAAAAAAAAGTAAATAAGAACAGGCCAGACAGAGAGCCGAGATAATCAGGGTAGGTTTTCGTCCGAGTCGATCAGAGAAATATCCCGACGGCACTTCCAAGATAACCACAGCCAAATAATAGATGCCTTCCAACTGCAATACTTGCTCTAGAGGGAACTTGCTCGAAAATAAAAGAAAGAAAACAGGTGCAAAAAAAAGTGCCTCCAGCACCATGGAGAACCACGGATAGAGCTTCAGATTTCGCTCAAGGCCCCGTTGTGACATTTTATTTTGTAATCCTAAAATCGATTTAACCTTGAGCCATCCTCAGGGAATCATGAGTGAAAAGCAGGAATATTATGATACTAAATTCTAAAAGATTTGGCTCCAAATGAAAGGGAGCTAGGGTCCTGTTGGCTGCAGAATCACTTTCATCAAGCCGGCTTCGGTGGCGTAGAGGCGGTCGAACCATTCGGCGCCTTCATCGAGGGTGGCCCTGGCACTAATGAGAGGATCGACTTTGATGACGCCGCGGGAAAGGAGATCAATGCATTCGGGATATTCTCCATTGGAACCACAGGTGCCGTAAATAGTGAGTTCGCGCGTCACGACTGATTGGAGTGGGAAATCAACCTCGGGCGCAAGGTTGCCGACGAGGGTGACGGAGCCTCCCTTGCGAGTCCCTTCAATGGCGGTCTGCACGGTAGGCGTGGCGCCAACGACTTCCATCGCGATGTCAGCACCATGGCCGCCAGTGGCTTCTCGAATGGTCCGAACGGCGTCGGTGCTATTGGGGTTAATACCGAGTTCCGCACCGAGTTCTTTTGCCAACGAGAGTTTCTCTTCAGCCAAGTCGACGGCAATAATCTTACCGCAACCCGCGGCCTTTAAAGCCTGCACAACTAGCAGTCCGATCATGCCCGCGCCGACCACCACTGCAGTATCACCTTCAGTGATTGGGGTGCGCTTCACCGCATGTACTGCCACGGAGACCGGCTCGATCATTGCAGCGTGCTCAAAGGCGAGGTTATCTGGCATAGGGTAAATGATGTGTTCGGGCACCACGGCGTACTCGGCGAAGCAACCATGCTGCCGGTAATCCTCACAGGAAACACCCAGCACACGGCGGTTATCGCACAAGTTCATTTGACCACGTTTGCAAAAGCTGCATAGCCCACACGACACCATTGAGTCAAACGTGATGCGGTCTCCCTTCTTTGCCTTGGTGACTGCGCTGCCAGTGTTGGCAACTAGGCCGCTGGCTTCGTGGCCCATGATGAGCGGAGGGATACGCCGTCCGCTGGAGCCATCAAAACCATGGATATCGCTGCCACAAATGCCGCATGCCTTGATCTGCACCAGTACATCGTGTTCACCAACCTCTGGCTCCGGCATATCAGTAACGGTCAGTTTCTTGTATTCTTCAAGCAGTAGCGCCTTCATGTGAGACCGCAGAGAGTATTCGTAGGACTCCATCCAGCAAAGGCTTTTCATTTGGGGGATTTTATTTAAGCTCCAGACTCCTCCATGAATAAGATTGTGACACTGCTTTTGTCTGCGATGCCATTGCTGGCGGCGGGTCCCTATCAGGCAACGGATGTATAGTCGGCCCACCAACGTGGATTTTCATACGAAGGTAGCCAGTTATTTTATCAAGGATGACCATGATACCTGGATTAATGACTGCTGGCCCACCATGTCTACCAAGGCCATGTTCCAGTTTACTTTTCAGCAGGGCGTAAAAATATTCAAGCAACAGGTTCCCATGGGGCAAAAAACTCACCGCACCATCCGCTGGGGCAGGGACCTCCAGATATGGTTGGTGGAGGGGCGCGATTTTCGTTTACATAACAACGCGCCCGATGGGCCTGAGAAAACCATCTGGGGCGCGGAACAAAAGGCATGGTTCAAAAAAACCGTGTCAAATTCAGATGCAACGTATCGCGTGCTGATCAGTCCCACTCCGATTGTCGGGCCGGATCGAAAAAGCAAGCATGACAATCATTCCATCGTCAATTTTACCCATGAAGGGGACGAGTTGCGCGCATTTATTGCAAAACAAAAAAAATATGGTAGTGGTTTGCGGCGATCGTCACTGGCAGTACATGAGCATCCATCCGAAGACTGGCGTTTGTGAATACTCGTGCGGCCCGGCCAGCGACCAGCACGCCGGGGGGTGGAAGAAAAATGATTTCCGGAAGGATTATCACAAGTATCTCAACGTAACCGGCGGTTTTCTGTCAGGAACCGTTGAGCGGCAAAAGGATCAACCTACGCTCACGTTTCGCTGGCACGACGTGAAGGGCAAAGTACTACATACAGACGTGGCATTTCCTTGAAAAAAGGAAAAATCTGGAGCAAAGTGTGGATCACGCGTCAGACGAACCATGAAAAATAAATTAATTTCCTGTTTAACAATAGCTTTGACCTGCGCGGTTGTTGCGCAGCAGAAACGTCCAGACCCACGCCCGCTGCCGGGAGTTCGTCCTTTGCCGGGCCGTTTTCCAGGCCAGAATGCCAAGCCGCAGCCGGTTAAGTGGAATGAAAAACAGGTTGTTATCACCGGTACCATCACGAACATAAAACAGGGTCCCACGGCGCGGTCACTGCCACCCATTTATAATAACACGCTCACCATTAAGATCGATGGCGTGCTGCGCGGTGGCTTGAAAATTGGCGATCAATTGCAGGCTCATCATTCTGCTCGCCAAATGGAAAAGCCGAATTATCCAAAAGGAAAGGTGGTAGTAGCATTATCCAATGTCCGTGGTGGACACCGTGTTGAGGGCTTGGAATCTATTGATGAAAAAAAACTGGCCGCCATCAAGCTTGCCTGTGAATTGCCGATGGGTTGGGTTCATGCCAAGGGCAAATTTACTTCGCCCTGGGCAGCTCAGAAAGGCCGCGCATGGCCAAAGAGTCAAAAGGTTGATGCGAAACATTTCTGTTCAGTTACTGGTCGCCCTGTGTTGATGGTGGGTTCGGAAGTTGTTTATCAAGTTGAGAAGGTTCCGCCGATAAAGGCCATCAAATGGACCAATCCAGATGGTGACGGTCAGTACAAGGTTACCATTACCAATCCGACCAAAAAGCCCGTAACCGTCGAGGCTTTGCGGACTATCGGAAAGCGCATTCTGTGGAAGGAGAGCATGGTGATTCTATGTCAGGACAAGATCTATACGGTGCCAGGATCCGTGGGCCTATTGCGTCCCACCGAGTCGCTGGTGCTTAAGCCCGGGCAGACCATCAGTACCGTGTTAAATGCGCTGGAATTAAATGGCCCAACGTGGCCGCGTGGCGGATACCGCATTGAGTTTAAGTTCTGTTTGGGTGAGAAGAGCAGTACCCAGAGCTTCTATTACATGTCGCGTCATCACGATGTGATTCGTGATGCACTGAAGAAACCGGTGAATTGATCCATCTTAAAGTCGTTAAGAACGCGAGGGGATTCGGCTTTTATTGAGCCTTTTTATTTGGCTTCAATGTTGCACTCGATACGCTTCGCCTTTTCAGACGCTTCATAAATCGTATCGATAACCTCCAGCGTGGCGATGGTTGATTCCGGGGTGTTGCGGCAATTTGTGCCCTTGCGCATGGCGCGGATCCAATCACGTAGCAGGTCAATCATACGCTGCCCTCCATAGCCGGTTACTTCATCTGGTGGCAGTTTAAATACTTCGTCCATAGCCATGAACTGCGGTTGCGGTCCGTGTATTTCTAACACGCCGCCGGTACCTTCGCGGCTAGGTTCCCAATGAACCCAGCGCTTGGAGCCTCGAAGTGTCCAGTGAATATCATTTGCCCAGCGTGGGTGCCAGTAGCCACCAGTGAAGGTTGCTAATCCGCCTCCGGCTAGATCAAGAATCGCGCTGCCGCCATCTTCCACAGCAGTTTCAGTGTCTCCAAAAACGCCCACGCGCGCCGTCACACCGGTAATGGCTTCGCCGGTCACGTACGAGAGCAAGTCAAGATGATGGCACGCCAGCCAGTTGAAAAACCCCCCGCTACTTTGCGCTTCATCAAACAAATAATGGGTTTGATCGCGGCGGTCGACATTGCTAGTAGCCCACGTCATCTCCACGCTGATGAGCTTGCCAAAGCGGCCATCTCGCACCATGTCGCGTAGGCGGTTGGTCAATTCGTCATAACGCCACATGAACCCGTTTTGGAATGCTACTTTGTTTTTGCGAATGGCTGCCGTCATACGTTGGGCGTCATCTGCATTGGCCGCGCCGGGTTTTTCAAGCAGGATATGCTTGCCGGCTTGGGCAAGCTGGATGACAGCCTCCGGCCCCTTGTTATTCGGCAGGCACACGAGTGCGGCATCGAACAAGTTGCTGCCTTCATTTAACAGCTCATTCACGTTATCGAAGCGCGGCAACTTGGTCAGTCTTTCCTCGAGACTAGCGGTGGCGTCATCGAACGCCGGCATCAGTGCAGTGATATCCAGTTCATCTGCCACATGCGTCAACGACTCTCGCCAGCCCATCCCGTGCGGATGATCAATACCAAGAACGGCGATGCGGAGTTTGTTGGCCACTGATTTTTATTCCACGGGCAGAAAAGTCAGCGTGCCTCCGAGCATGTCGGGGATGATGAGCTGTTTGTTCTTGCGGTCGTAGAAGAAATCGGCGGCCGTGGTGAACTTGTCTGATAGCACGATGAGTTTCTTGCTTTTGCGGTCATATTTCCAGACCTTGCCAAGCGGCCAGCTGGAGACATAGATCACGCCCTTGCCAAATTCCACTGCGTCCGCGCCGCGCATGCCCTTGGCCAGCACGCGGAATTTCTCGTTATTGTAGGCCACAATGTTGCCGGTGAAGAAATCGCCCATCACGAGGATTTCCTCCCCTTTTTTCCCGGTCACCGTCACCCCGTTGGGGAAGCGCATCAGCTTGTTGCCAGCAGGCACAGCGAGGGTCACCTTGCCGTCCAAGGTTACTTTGTAGACGCAGCCTTTGCGTGGAAGCTCCTTATCCTGCTTGCTATCGATGGGCCACAGTGTGCGTTCCTTGTCAGGATCAAACATCGGCCCGGGCGAGCTCATTTCAGTGACATACACGCTCTTCTTGTCGCGGCTGGCGACCACATCGTTGAGAAACTCAATCTCATTCGGAAAATCCTTCTTCTCAGCGAGTTTGGTTGGCTTGCCATTTTTGGTCACTTTCCAGACGGTGGTTTCGTCCGCCGTCACGAGAAAGCCTCCCACGAAGGCGAGACCCTTGGGAGAGTTCATGCCTCGGCAAAATTCCTTCACTTTGTCTCCGTCGATTATGTTGATGCCACCGTCTCCCGGCTCCTCGGCATTGATAATACTCACGAATAGCTTTCCGTCGAAGCCGCGGCATACGCTCTCGGGCTTGGTGCCGACCTTTAGAATTTTCACCTCGTCCGCACCGGTGGTTGCTACTAGGCCAAGGCTTATCGCCAAGATAATATTTTTTGTGATTTTCATGGATGCGGAAAGATTTGCCTCGCGGCGGTGACCGGTCAATGCCAAACCACCCTTGATTCACACGCTTGGATGTCGGATGCTCAAGTGAACCATGAAACGTATCCTGATTATTCTGTTGTGTCCGATCTTTTTAACGGCCTTCTCGGAGGCGGCTCAGCCCAATCGTGTGCTGCGCATCATTGCCTTTGGTGCGCATCCGGATGACGCCGAGTTTCAATTGGGCGGCTGCGCCATCAAGTGGGCACAGCTTGGCCACAAGGTAAAGTTGGTCTCCGTGACCAACGGCGACATCGGTCACTGGAAAATGGCCGGCGGTCCGCTGGCCAAGCGTCGCACGGCGGAGTCCAAGGAAGCCGCCAAGCGTATGGGCGTGGAATCGCAGGTGCTGGACATTCACGATGGCGAGATCATGCCTACCTTGGAGAATCGAAAAGTCATCGCGCGGCTCATTCGCGAATGGCAGGCAGATCTGGTCTTTACGCATCGCCCACACGATTACCATCCGGATCACCGTAACGCCGGGCTGCTCATTCGCGATGCCGCGTTCATGGTGGGCGTCCCGTTTTACGTGCCTGACACGCCACCGGTGAAGCGCAACCCCGTCTTCATGTATTTCCCCGACCGCTTCACGCGGCCGTATCCCTTCCACGCTGACATCGCGGTCTCGATTGATGATGTCTTTGATAAAAAGATGAAAGCGCTCGACGCCCTTGAGTCTCAGGTATATGAGGGTGGAGCAGGGGGCTCTCAGCAGACACTCATCCAGCGCAAGGCCCATGATCCCGTGGCGCGCATGGAAATTCTCAAGGCCAGCTGGACGGGGCGTAACGGGCGCATTGCCGATCTGTTCCGCGATTCACTGGTCAAATGGTATGGAACAAAGAAAGGTAAGGCCGTGAAAACCGCTGAGGCGTTTGAGATTTGCGAATACGGCCGTCGCCCGTCTGAGGCGGAGTTAAAGAAGCTATTCCCCTTTTTCACTAAATAAAGGATTATCATGCGTCGTATTGCTGTTTGCTTCCTGATAATTCTTGCTAGCGGGTTGTTAGCCAAGGATGCCCCGCGACCCAACATCGTACTTATCATGGCCGATGATATGGGGTTTTCGGACATTGGCTGCTATGGCGGCGAGATACAGACCCAAAACCTCGATAAGCTGGCGGCCAACGGCCTGCGATATACACAATTTTATAATACGGCACGTTGTTGCCCTACACGGGCCTCATTGATGACCGGTCTTTATGCGCACCAGGCGGGAGTAGGCGCGATGACCAACCCTACAACCACACCCGGCTATGCAGGCCACATTACAAGAGAATGCGTAACTATTGCTGAAGTGCTGAAGGTCGCGGGTTACGCGACCTTCATGACCGGCAAGTGGCATTTGACCGAGAACAAAAACAAACTCGCCAATGGCTCCAAGGAAAACTGGCCGTGTCAAAGGGGTTTTGACCGTTTCTTTGGCACGATCGCCGGGGCGGGTAGTTTTTTTACTCCAAATACACTCACGCTCGGCAACGATCCCATTACGGAGTTCCCAAAAGATTTTTATTACACCACTGAAATTGGGAAATACGCCGCAAAGTTCATCGGCGAACACTTGGTTGAGAAAAAGGAGCAGCCATTCTTTCTATATGTACCCTTCACTTCACCTCATTGGCCGTTGCACGCGCTCGAAAAGGATATCAAAAAGTACCGGGGCAAATACCTGAAAGGCTGGGACCAGCTGCGTGCTGAACGTCATGCGCGCCAGTTGAAGATAGGTCTGGTTGATCAACGCTGGCCAATTAGCGACCGCCACAACAAAGCTCCGGCTTGGGATTCTCTCGATGAGGCGAAGAAAAAAGAAATGGACGAGCGGATGGCAATTTATGCCGCAATGATCGACAGCATGGATCAAAGCATTGGCCGTATTCTGGTCGCTCTGGATGAGTATGGTCAGCGGGATAATACGCTGATTCTGTTTCTTGCTGATAATGGCGGGTGCGATGAATCGGGCCTGTTCGGTTTTGAGCGGAAGAAGGGCGGAAAAATGGGCACTGACAGTTCCTTTGCCAGCTACGGTCTCTGCTGGGCCAACGCCAGCAACACGCCATTCCAGTTTTTCAAGAAGGACAATCATGAGGGTGGCATTGCCTCTCCACTCATTGCTCATTGGCCGGATGGCATTGAAGATAAAGACAAGCTGCGACATCAACCGGGGCACGTGATTGATATCATGGCCACCTGCCTGGCTGTCTCCGGGGCGACTTATCCAAAGAAATTCAATGACCACGTCATCAAGCCATTGGAAGGGCGCAGTCTGGTGCCGACCTTTACCGATGAACCGCTTGATCGTGAGGGAATCTACTGGGAACACTTTGGCAACCGCGCGGTGCGCTCGGGCGACTGGAAGCTGGTGGCCAATGCGCGTTTTCGTAAGCAGGAATGGGAGCTGTACAATCTTAAGACTGATAGAACGGAGAGGGTGAACCTCATCTATCAACGAGCCGATAAAGCGCAGGAACTAAAATTAATGTGGGAGGCATGGGCCAAGCGGGCCAATGTGTTGCCCAAGCCACAAAAAAAACCAAAGAAGAACAAAAATAAAAAATGATAAGACTAATTCAAACGCTTGCCTTGGTTCTGCCGCTCGCGGTTTCCGCGCAGGTGGTGAAGCTTGATGGAACAAAAGTGCACCAGTACAAGCAGGTGGGTGAGGCGAAGCTGTTCCTGCACGCCTTTAATCCCAAAGGTCACAAGGCCTCGGATCGTCGGCCAGCAATTGTATTCTTCTTTGGAGGGGGCTGGAATGGCGGCACGCCAAAGCAATTTGACCCGCACTGTCGCTATCTGGCTTCCCGGGGAATGGTGGCGATTACTGCGGAGTACCGAGTGAAAAGCCGCAACAAGACAACCCCCTTTGAGTGTGTGAAAGACGGCAAGTCGGCCATCCGTTGGGTGCGGGCCAACGCTGATAAATTGGGAGTGGACTCCAAGCACGTGGCTGCGGGCGGTGGTTCGGCTGGTGGGCACGTTGCTGCGGCTACGGGTAATTGCCCGGGACTCGAAGAGGAAGGCGAGAACCTAAAGATCAGCAGCAAGCCTGATGTGCTGGTGCTCTTTAATCCGGTTTATGATAACAGCTCCAAGGGCTATGGGCATGATCGGGTAAAGCCACGTTGGAAGGAGATTTCTCCGATGCACAACATCCGTAAAGGCGCTCCACCCACGATCGTTTTTCTTGGCACCAAGGACAAACTGATCCCCGTGAGCACTGCAGAGGTGTATCAGAAACGCATGAAGGACGTTGGCAGTCGCAGTGAATTGCATTTGTATAAGGATGCAACCCACGGTTTTTTCAATAAGGGCAAAAAGGGTGATCATTACCCCGATACCATTGCCAAGATGGATAAATTTCTTGTCTCGCTCGGGTGGATCAAGGGTGACTAGGCTATGAGGAAGGATTCAAAATGAAGAAAATTATTTGCAGCTTGTTATTGGTGATACTTGCACCTTGGGCCGCGGCACAACAGGCCTCGCCGGAGGCATTGTTCAAACAGTGGGACAAGAACAAGGACGGCAAATTGATGCCCGAAGAGATTCCTCAAAATGCCCGCCGCAATTTTGGTCGAGTGGATACTAATAAGGATGGAGTGATTACGTTGGAGGAGCACACGCGTTTCCTGAAACGTCCTCGACCGAATCAGCCTCGTCAATCTGAGGCCGTGAAAGTGTTGCGAGATATTTCTTACGCCGGCACGAAAAACCCGAGGCAAATGCTCGATTTGGTTTTGCCGGTGAAGCGCGCGAGCAAGGGACCGCTGCCGGTAATTGCTTTTATTCATGGCGGTGGGTGGCGCAATGGCAACAAGAGCAGTGGCGTGAACCGGGTCGCAGGCCTGGTTCAAACCGGTCGGTACGTTGGGGTGAGTATCGGCTACCGGCTTACGGGCGAAGCGATTTGGCCGGCGCAAATCCATGACTGTAAGGCGGCCATCCGTTGGCTTCGCGGCAACGCGAAGAAGCATGGAATGGATCCGAATAAGATTGCTGTATGGGGTTCTTCAGCGGGAGGGCACTTGGTTTCAATGCTTGGGTCAACTGGTGGCGTGAAGGAATTGGAGGGGAAATTGGGAAAGCACCTCGACCAATCCAGTCGGGTGAGTGCCGTGGTGAACTATTACGGGCCCAGCGCGCTGCTGCAAATGGATGATCATCCGGGCCGCATGAAGCACAATGCGCCGAATTCACCTGAGAGCCTGTTGGTCGGCGCGCCGATTCAGGAGGCAAAAGAGAAGACCCGTCAAGTCTCGCCGCTCACACATGTGAGTAAGGATGATGCCCCGCATTTGCATGTGCATGGCACCAAGGATCCGTTGGTGCCGTTTCATCAATCGCAGATTTACCATGCGGCACTAAAAAAGGTGGGTGTGGAATCCACACTTATCACCGTGAAAGAGGGCGGCCACAACGCGCCGCGGGCTGTGGGTGAGAGTCAGGTGCGCTTGTTTCTGGGGCGGCATTTGCGAGGTAAAGGTGAAAAGCTGGCGGATGAAACAGTCCCCACAAATCGATAAATCGCACCGGGCGATTGCTCCTTGTCTATAATCTGCGATGGCTTGAATCGTTGGTTTCACCTAACGTTTACTGCGTGTTTAGGGAAGGCAGTCGATTGCGATTTGTGCTGGCCATCGGCGTGTTGCTTTTTGGGGTGTTGGCCTTGGCTGCGTGGAGATATGCGCCGCGCTCAGAGCGTTCTGAGGCAGCGGC
>CBFHWX010000082.1:0-12692 GCA_965659445.1 Limisphaerales bacterium
AATGACGGCAAAGGGCGTTTCACAGAAAATCTGCGTGTAAAATGGGTTTACAATCCACGCAGTGGCTCCGTCTCTGTAGACCTAGCCGACGTGGATGGAGACGGAGATCTGGACATGTATGCCACAGGGTCTGTGCGTGTTTATATGGTACAGGAACTGGGTAGTGAGCAGGTTTTGAAAATCCGTCGTAAAGGAATTGAGGATCTTGAAGCCCACCGAACCCCGTCTGCAAAATTTTTTGAGTACTACGGAATTTACCCTGATGAGAGTGGTCTCCCCAATGTCAGGCCCACATACATTGAGGATCATTTATACCTTAATGATGGGCAAGGCGGGTTCAACCCCGTCTCCGACCTTGACGAGCGATTCATGGATTATCAAGGCCAGCGGATGAAGCGGCCGCGCGACCCCAGCCATGAAGCGTTATTTCGTGATGTGGATGACGATGGCGATCCAGACCTATATGTCACCAGCGATTTTTCCAATCCTGACCGACTGTGGATCAATGATGGGCGAGGCCGTTTCAAACAGTCGCATCCATTGGCCATTCGCCGTACTAGTTATTTCTCAATGGGGTTTGATTACAGCGACATCAATCGTGATGGACATCTGGATTTTCTAACCAGTGACATGTTGAGCCGATCTCACAAGCTTCGCAAAACACAAATGGGAAACATGCCAACGACCGAGTCGACCATCGGCCAGTTTGTAAACCGCACGCAAATCATGCAAAACACCCTACAACTCAATCGCGGCGATGGTACATGGGCCGAAATCGCCCAGCTCGCCGGCGTGCACGCTTCCGAGTGGTCCTGGGGTGTGGCTTTCACCGATGTGGATCTTGATGGTTACGAAGACCTCATCGTAGCCACGGGTATGACGCGTGATTTTATGGATGCAGATACAACAGCGCATTTTGGAAATAGAGCAGAAGCCCCTCGAGAAAATTTTCCAAAATTGGCCACCCGAAATGCGCTGTTCAGAAATCAGGGGGACCTCACTTTTAAGTACGTGAGTGATGATTGGGGTTTCATCGAGAAAGCTGTTTCGGGCGGACTGATTCAGGCAGATTTCGACGGGGATGGTGACTTGGATCTCATTTTTAATAACTGGAACACACCGCTGGAGATATATCGTAATGAAACTATCGCACCCCGGATAGCTGTAAAGCTACTGGGTCACGGAACTAACACTCAAGCTATTGGGGCAAAGGTGCGGTTGCTGGGAGGACCGGGTGGGTCTGCGCCCATGGAGCATGAAGTTCATGTGAGCGGTGGGTACGCTTCAGGTAGTGAATCTCTGGTTGTTTTTGGATCTGGCGAGAAACGCGAGGGGCTTAGCTTGGAAATTATCTGGAGACACAAAGGCACTCTGCACAGCACCTTGATCCAGGACGTAAAGCCGAACTATATGTATACGGTCACCGAGCCCGAGGAGTTTGAGCCCTACGTAAAGGCAAAGCCAGAGCCGCTGGCACCCCTGTTCGCCGATGCCGATGACATGATCCAACTGCCTGACCCCCAAGTATCCGGCCAGATGGCACACAAGGTGCATCATGAATCAGTCTTCGACGATTTTGCGTATCAGTCACTCCTGCCCAACCGATTCAGTCAACTCGGTCCCGGCGTAGCCTGGGCTGATTTGAATGGTAATGGCCGGGAAGACTTAATCGTTGGCTCGGGTGGTGGTGGCAAGTTAGTGCTCCATCTTAGCAGTGAAAACGGAAAACCATTCGAAGGCAAACTGGGTCCCGGCACGCCGCTCGATCTCACAAGCGTGATTGTGTGGACATTGAAACCCGGTACCACGCTGTTGACCGCTGGGCAATCGAGCTACGAGAACCCAGGTAAACAATTTGAACAGCCAGCCGCAGCCATCAGCTATCCCTTTGGTCATAACCTATCAAGAAGGCAGCTCATTCCCGGACATAACTCTGCCACCGGACCCATGACCGTAGCCGATGTGGATGGGGATGGAGACTTGGATCTCTTCGTGGGCGGTCGTACCATACCAGCACGTTACCCTGAGCCAGCCAGTTCCCGATTGTTTCTCAACGAAAATGGCATGCTCAAGCTCGCTGCTGACAACGCCAAGGCATTCGAAAAACTAGGCCTCATCAGTGGCGCAGTGTTCGGTGACCTCGATGAAGATGGAGATCCCGACCTCGTGCTCGCCTGCGAATGGGGGCCAGTGAAAGTGCTACACAATCACAACGGCAAATTCGAGGATGCTACTGAGGCACTGGGGCTGGACGCCTACAAAGGCTGGTGGAATAGTGTTACTCTAGGGGACTTTGATGCCGATGGTCGACTCGACATCGCTGCCGGTAACTGGGGTCGTAATAGCAAGTATGAAAATTCCTACAATCACAAGGAACCATTACGCATTGCCTACCGGGACTTCGACCAAAACGGAGTATTAGACATAGTTGAATATCACCGCGACAAACTCACCGGAAAACTCGTCCCCGAACGTGGTCGGTCCTGCTCCATGAACGCCATGCCCTTCATCGGTGAACGCAATAAAACTTTCGCAGCCTTTGGCTCTGGCACCATTGAGGAAGTGTACGGCGCAAGTCTCAAGCAGGGAATTGTGATTGAGGCTAACACCTTGACCCACACAGTATTTCTCAATCGTGATGGTAAATTTGAAGCGCAACCGCTACCAATTGAGGCACAATTCGCACCAGTTTTTGGCATCAATGTGGCGGACTTCGATGGTGACGGCCAAGAGGACCTTTTCGTGGCGCAAAATTTCTTCGCTTCCCAAATAGAAACGCCCCGCAGTGACGGCGGACGTGGATTGTTGTTACGCGGTAATGGCAAAGGCGGATTTATGCCCATATCTGGCCACGTATCAGGTATCTTTATCTGGGGCGAACAACGCGGATCGGCCGTAGGTGATTACAATCAAGATGGCCGACCCGATCTAGCAGTAGCGCAAAACGGTGCGACTACCCGATTGTTCCGCAATATGAAAGGCCAGCCCGGCCTGCGCGTACGACTTAATGCCGGTCCAGCTAACCCCACAGGCGTGGGTGCTATTGCCCGAATGAAGTTTGAGAATGATAAGAAAGGTCCGGCCAAGATTGTCACCGCAGGATCCGGCTATTGGTCGCAAGATTCTCCTGTTCAAATTTATGCCAGCCCCAATAGGCCACTAGAAATCGAGGTCCAATGGCCTTACGGCAAAACTACTCGCACTCCAATCCCCACAGGCTCAAACGAAATCGAGGTAAATCAAAAGGGCGAGCTAAAGCGAATCAAGTAACATAACCTGGATTAGATCATCCGGGTTCTCGGTTAAACTCGCCCGGGCCACCGGCACGGGCTTCAATGCTTATGGGGCTAGGGATCGTGATAGACCACCCCGTGAAGGGTTTCGTGTCTGGAAATGCAAATGGCTTCAGGCTATTCCTTGATAAGAGTTTGACGTATCTGCAACGCTCAATTTTTGCCTCTTTTGTCGTCGCTGATCAAATCTCATCAGGATTAGTTTCTTTTGTTGTATCTTGGCGCTTCAACCCGAAGCCAGCAACGGCAAGGCCAATGACGATCACGGCTAAGGACGGAGTAGTCGGAACGGTTGGAGCGTGGTAATCGAAGATTACAGCGCGGTTCTTTGCCGATGGAGGCAGGTGTACGGCACGCACGTGGTTATTGGCCTGCAGCAGGCTGGCCGGCTGACCATCTACAGCAACTCTCCAGTTTGTATCGAATCGGTCGTTCAACATCAGTATGGCGGCATAGTTTGTTGGTGGGATTTCCAATTCCACCTTTGCACCGGTGCCTTCTTTAAATTTTACCGCCGGAAGGAGTGAAGTTTGTGAGGGCATTTCTGGTTTTGGCAATCCACTCTGCCGGATAATTACCTGCATGTGTGGGTCGAAACCGGGACTAAATAGGATTTCGTTTGCGGTTTTTTCATCCACTCCCTGCCGCCAATCGGCGAAGAGCTTGGCGCGAGGCAGGGCTCCTGAAAATTCCACCAGTTCAACAGGGTCGTTGGTGCCTATGTTGGGCTGCATCGCCGGATTGTTAGCATTGCCGTCTTCCTTTTGGAGGGGCAACGG
The DNA here is from genome assembly GCA_965659445.1 of Limisphaerales bacterium. Taxonomy (GTDB): domain Bacteria; phylum Verrucomicrobiota; class Verrucomicrobiia; order Limisphaerales; family UBA1100; genus UBA1100. The sequence continues at coordinate 4,073 of CBFHWX010000082.1, forward strand.
ACTCAAGTGGATATGCAGCAGGGGTACGAAGCGCCGTCGCGCAGGATCCAGAATCAGGTTCAACGCGTTGCGATAGGTAGGCAATATAAGGCCACCGTATTGTGCTTGAATTTGTTTGCTGAGCTTTTGGTTGGCAGCGTGGCAAAGAAAATAGCGGGTGCTGGAAAGTTCCCATTGGCGGATTAGCTGTCGTAATGCTTCGCGCCGATTGTTTTCCGGATCATTACTCTCGACGATGTGCGGCATGAAGTCCGTTAACCGAGCGCGCGCGATTCCTTGTTGCGGCAATATGTGGCGGCTCCAGTCCTGATTATAAGTGTTACTGAGTTCCTGGATTTTTTCATGAGCCACCAGTTGTTCGTAGCGGCTGGTGCTGGTGCTTATGAAAAAGGCCGTGAGAGCCTCATCATCTGCACTCTCAATAAACTGTGGTCCGCCGGGATAGTTCTTCAACTCTTTGAACGTCTGTTGTACGGATGAACCTTGTTGTGGGTTGAGAGCCGATTTAGCCAGCTGGGCGAACCGTCCCACATCAGCAGCGGAGAGATAAGTCTGCATGGCATTGGAAAAATCCAGAGCGAGTTGCGTGTGCTGTTCACTGGAGTTGGCGGAGTCCGGGGGTATTGGTGCAAGGAGGGAATCCATCACTAACTGGTCCAAGGGAATTCCATTAAGTGGCCGGTAATGATTTAGCATGGTCATTCGCCCGGGTGTGGAGCGGCCATTCAATGTTTCGACCAGGGGGTTTGACGCCGGATAATGTGTTTCGAGCTTGTCGAAGCGCAGGAACGGTCTGCCAGAACGGGCCAAGTCCAGCGTGAGCAGAAGACCGATTGCCAGTAGGCAAAGGGTTCGGATTGTTTGGCTCCAATTCACCATGCTGCACGCGATGAGCGTCACGGTCGACAGCAAGAGAAACATTACACACTTTCCCAGCTGCCAAGCGCTGGCGGAGGCAAGCCCATCTGCTAATTGCTGTGTCAATCCCGGGGTTTTCTCTACCAGTCGTTTGGCCAGTTCTTCCGAACTATTATAATACATTGTGAGCCCAATAACGGACAGTGCAAGCAGGCCCATAGATCCTATGCGCCAGACGGAGTTGAAGCCACCACTACCAAAGGCCCGGGTTTTTTTATGCTCTTCGCTACCGTGCCAGGTATTCAGTCCTTTCAGGCCAAGGGCAAAGAGCACGAGCAACACCACGCTGAACACGGCAAGTAGGTGAATGGCAAAAAGTGCTCCCAAGAGAGTCACAAGGGCGAATGCCCCAAAGAACGTGACGCGGTCGCGATCCATGCTGGAAAACGGGTGAGACTTGCGAAAGGCATTTACCAATGCCCAAGTCGCCAGCAGCAACACAAACGCGCCCGCATGCATGCTGCTGCTGCCCAACGTGCTCCAGTGTAAAGAACTATCAAGGGCATCTGAACGGTAGCCGAATAGTCCCGCCACGGGGATGGTGAGCAGATCTGCCGGCTTAAGTGAAATGGAATAAGTAAAGATGGGAGAATAATTAATGAGTTCGTGGGAGGACAAAACCGGCCACGCTACCGCCGACGCCGCAATCGGGATGAGGCCGATGGCCTTCAAACGTTCCTGCGCAAACCGGTTTGCGCCATCAGCCGGCGGCAATGCAAGTGCGATCACCACCATGGCGACGGCCAGCACCACTCCGTGGAAGCCGATTTCCAGAATGCCTACCCCCAAGACTAGCCCGGCAATCAATGTCCCGGGCCAATCCAGTCGCGGCCGCAGGATCATGGCCAGTGCCACAAATAGTGCTGCGCCGGCCACGGCGTAGCCCCCGGAAAATTCCACTGCGCGCGAAAAGAACACGCCGTTGAGTGCCGCGGCAATTGCTCCGATGCCACAGATAAGGTTGCTGCAATTCATTTGCCGAAAACATAGCCATGCTGCCATGCCTAGGAGGAACAGGCACGCTGGTGGATAGTAGTTAGCAAAGTTCGAAGCGGGATCAGGAGTGAGCCGGCAAAGCGCCTCAAACAAGCCGGTGAACCCCGGCGGCGTGTGCCCCGTGGGGCGCCCCAGTCCAGCTTGGGAATTCCAAGATCCCTCAGCGAAGTGCTGATCCCACTCACCAACGGTGCGGCCATCGGCATGAAGAATTTCTTCGCCGAAAAAGACTGGATTGAACAGTAGGCCCAGCACCACCAGTAACACCCCAGCAGTGGCCAATGGCGGGATTAAATCTGGACGCGTGTTGGATTCCTTGTCCACAACGCGTGCAACTAGCAGAAAAGGCTGCGCTCATAAAGGGAATTTACTTTTTCGGAATGACTTGATGGAAGATGCCGTGATAAAACTCGCCTAATTCCCGCCGATGTTGGCCCACCGGATCTTTTTGTTTGTAGCATGAAAACTCAAGAGTGCTATCTCTTAAGGTGGCAACTGGGATTTCTATTTTTCTTGCCTATTCAACAAGTATTTTTGTGTGAAATCGGCGCGTGATTAACACGCAATATCACGCAATAAACACGCCTCCATTCCATAATACTACAAGTTTATTTATAAAGTCCTTTGAGAAAGTCGGTGTTTCTAGAGGAAATTTAAAATCAACATTTTTTGATTTATAGGCACAAAATCTGCTAAAAGGGTATACAACTGGAAGCTTGGTGCGTACTATCAAACGAAACCAATACCCCTGAAAATAAAACATTAAGGAAAAACCATGAAAAAAAGAGCATTTACTCTGATTGAATTGTTGGTGGTCATTGCCATTATCGGCATCTTGGCCAGCATGTTATTGCCCACCCTTGCGAAAGCCAAAAACAAGGCCAACCGCATGAAATGTGCTAACAACTTGAGCCAGCTTAACAAGTCGTATCAAGCGTTTGCAGACGACATTGAAGGCAGCTCACCTCACTACTTCGGCGGATTCGCCGGTGGAGACGGCAATAATCTAGCGAAGGCGTTGGGATACGCTGACTACAATGACACGCTTTGTCGACGGTGGTTAAATGGTTTCCAAATCCGCCAGACCCTCGTCAAGCATGTAACAGTGGGCTCGCCACTTGATCAGAAGTGTCTGGCTCGTCTGCGTCGCCATGGCCAAAAAGAGTTTGCCGAGTATGGCGGGCACCCGGGATCTCGGGTCAATCCTGATAATCGTCTCAAAAGCTACGCATTGTGTAACCAAGGTGACCTTTTAGCTCCCGAGACAGTTGATTTTCTCACTCGCAACATTGTTGGTGCCAATGGCAACGAACGTAACCAATATGTAAGGTGGGGAGGGGGAGCCAATAACAATAGCCGCTGGAATTATCCCTATCAAAACTCGCCGCAGTTTGCTTGGGGTCGCTGGAATGGCCATGGCGTTACCCAACTTGGGTGTAACGCAAACTCCCGAAGAGGATTTGGCCACAAGGACAATATGTATGCCGCGCAATTCTTTGGCCCCGGCAATCAGCGTCATAGCATGACTGGTTTTGCCGCTAATGAGGCCAATTGGGGTACCGCAGGTGGTGCTATAGCCCAAGGCTCGGCCAGCGAGTTCAACGACCAATTGAGGAGTGCCAACTCTGGCTTCAGGGAAGGTCAGTCCATAGCACCGGGCTTAAACTTGATCACAATCCGGCCGTATCAGAATTAGCCTTTTCTGGAAAGTTTAGGCTTATCATTTAGACGCCGCCCTTCGGGGCGGCTTTTTTCTTCCCCGAGGCAGGCTGGACGTCTGGCCAGTGTGTGATCTACACGCATGGGTGCGTGGGAATTATACCTAATTTCCTCAAGTGACCGATGTGTTTTCTACTGCCTTTGGAAAAACTGGCTGTAATTCGGGATAATAAGCGTATTAATGTTTTTTAATTTATAGGCATAAAACTTGCTAAAAAGATTCGTTCGGAAGCTCGGTGCGCGTTATTTGACCAAGCCGATATCTCAAAAAGACTATTAAGAAAAAACCATGAAAAAAAGAGCATTTACCCTGATTGAACTGCTGGTGGTCATTGCCATTATCGGCATTCTGGCCAGCATGTTACTACCTGTTCTGGCTAAGGCCAAAAACAAGGCTAGTCGACTGAAGTGCGCAAACAATTTGAGCACCCTAAACAAGGCATATCAAGCGTTTGGCGACGATCTTGAAGGCAACTCGCCGCACCTCTATGCTGGATACGCCGGCGATCCGGGCAGGGCACCATGGGATTCAAATCTCGTGAGAGCGCACGGATACTATGACTCCAATGATCCGGTTTGTCAGCGTTGGATGCAGGCCTTTTCGATCCGCGCGTCCCTTGTCAAGCTCTCTACTCGGGGCTCCCCGCTGGACCAGAAGACGATGGCCCGTTTGCGTCGCCACGGTAACAAGGAATATTCCGAGTGGAGAGGGCGAAGGCACATGGGCGGAGGTGCGTATGATAATCGCTTGAGAAGCTATTGCCTGCACACTCAGGGTGACCTTTTTGCCCCCGAGACGGTTGATTTCCTGACCCGCAATGTTGTTTCTGTAGACAACGCAGACGGACATGGGGGACGCGAGCGTAACGACTACACCAGATGGGCTGGCGGACGCAACTGGAGGGACTGGAATTTCCCATATTGGAATGGCTCACGTATGTTTGCCTGGGGTGCCTACAATTCACATGGCGTAACTCAAACTGGGAGTACCGGAGCCTCTCGCAGAGGGCATGGCCACAAGGATAATCAGTACAACACCTCGTTCTACGGTCCTGGCAGCCAGAATTTCAGCATGACCGGTTTTGCCAAGGATGAGGGCAACTGGGGAACAGCAGGCGGTGCGGTCTTCCAAGGATCAAACTCCGAGTACAACGACCAGATGAGGCTCGCTAACAATAACTATAAAGAGGGTGTGGCCACCGCACCGGGCTTGAATCTAATAGTGATTCGCCCGGCTCAGTACTAGGGTCATCCAATAAAAAACTAAGGATTATTACTTAGACGCCGCCCTTCGGGGCGGCTTTTTTTATTCCTTGAGTCAGGCGGATCAGGCGGATTTCGCATCCGGAAATACCAGATTCTAAATACTTAGAGCGCGACGCTGTTGAGGTCATGAGGGTTCACCTCAGCTCATTAATGGCGTTGGCGCGCAAGTTTCCTGATTGTGTGTCAGACTGTCATTATTGACTAGACCTAGTAAATGTATCCCGATAGTTTCTCCTTGTTCAACCACAGTTAAACACCAAATGAAAAAAATCATACCAACCCTGTTCGCCATAGTAATAGCGGTTTCATCCGCTTCACTTTTAACCGGATGCGGAGGTCCCGCTGAAGATCCAGATGCTGCTGCTGCAAATAACGCTGGGGATGCACCAAAAAATGATAATTCAGATCTGTCAGACGAAGATAAGAAGAAAATGGATGATGCAATTAATGTGCCCGATACCTTGCCGGAAAAATAGCATAGACCCGGTGCAAATAGTTTAAGAAGCAACACACTACCCAGCTTATAGGAGCCAACTTCTGGTGTGATGTGGCGGTGTGGGTTTCTGAGGGCACTAGGCCAACTGCAGGCTCAAAAACAAGTTCTGCTGAGTAGATAAGCTTCAATGCGGGATTTTTCCCCGCCCTACTGAACGGTTGATTCGAAGGCTCGTGGGTGAGTGGCAAAGAGCCGTTGCCCTTTGCTGGCGTGTTCAAGCGCTGGAAAATTCACAAATCACAAAGCGAATTTACTTTTTCCTTGGCGCTGGTTAAACTGGACTGCCATGCAGCTGACCCGACTCCTAACGATGAAGTTAACCCTATGTGTATTGTTCATGCTCAATACACTGGTTTCCGCCGCTTCCAATGTGAGGGTGACTCCTTTGTCGTTGCCAGAAAAGGGTCGGCCCGGCTACCAGCGCCTTAAAGCTAAAGCCACCGGGCTGGTGCCTCTAGGCACCTTCAAGGAAGTCAAGGGTGAGCCCGTGCGGGATACGGGCAACTCTGGCCTTGCGGCTGGCGATATTGACGGTGATGGGCGGCCGGATCTTTACGTCTGTGGCATGGATGGCCCCAACGCGCTGTATCTCAACAAGGGGAACTGGAAGTTTGAGGATATCACCCAGCGTGCCGGTGTGGCTTGTGAAGGCTGGCGGTTGTCCGGAGCACTGTTTGCCGATGGGGATGGGGATGGGGACTTGGATCTGATTCTAACATCCCTGCGTGACACAAAAAATTTTCTTTTTATCAACGACGGCAAAGGCAAATTCACCGAGAGCCTGGACATCAGCTGGGTGTATAATCAACGCGGTGGCAGCGTTAGCTCCAGCATGGCCGATGTGGACGGGGATGGCGATTTGGACCTGTATGTCACCAGTTTCAAGAAACAGTTTTTGAACAAGGAGCTTGGGCCAAAAGAAGTCGCCCGCATCGAAATGCTCGGGGCCGCAGCACAGCAATCCAATCGAGAAATGCCCGCGGAATGGCGCAAGTATTTTATCTTCGGAAAAAAGCTCGTCGCCCCGGAGAAAATAGAATTGAGAACGTATCCCAGTCACCTGCCAGACCAGTTGTACCTCAATGATGGCAAGGGTAGTTTCCGGCCGGTGACGGACGACGAGGGACGTTTTCGCGATCATCGAGGCCGCCCCATTGCCATGCCGTGGGATCCCAGTCATGAGGCGGCGTTCCGCGATGTGGATGGCGATGGCGATCCGGACTTGTATGTGTGCGCGGATTTCAACGATTACAGTGACCAGTTCTGGATGAATGACGGCCGCGGTAATTTCACGTTGGCGAGTCCCATTGCCCTGCGCCGAACAAGCGCATTCTCCATGGGGATTGATTTCACAGATCTCAATCGGGATGGTCATTTGGATTTCATTACCGTCGATATGCTTAGCCGCTCGCATAAGCGTCGCAAGACGCAGATGGGTTTCATGAGGACAACCGAAGTGGGGATAGGACTGATAGGGAACCGCCCTCAAATCATGCAGAACACGTTGCAGCTCAATCGAGGCGATGGCACTTGGGCGGAGGTTGCGCAGTACTCAGGGCTTGAGGCATCCGAGTGGTCGTGGGGTGTGGCATTTTCCGATGTGGACTTGGACGGCTATGAGGATCTACTTGTGGCGACTGGAATGATCCGTGACTTCATGGATGGAGACACGTTCGCGCGCGTCAAGAAAGAGGATCCACAAGACCTCAGCAGCCTTGCTCTCACCAGCAGTTGGTTTCCGAAACTGCCTACTCAAAATATGGCTTACCGCAACAAGGGTGATCTGACATTCGAATTTATGAGCACGGATTGGGGCTTCGATACGGAGTCGGTATCCGGCGGGTTGGCTCAAGCGGATTTTGATGGCGATGGTGATCTAGATCTCATATTCAACAATCTTAGTCCGGCTCCGCTGGAAATTTACCGGAACGAATCGAGTGCTCCACGCGTCGCCGTGCGCCTCATTGGCAAGGGCCTCAACACCCAAGGCATCGGCGCGAAGATACGACTCATTGGTGGTCCAGGCGGTCCAGCGCCAATCGAGCAGGAAATTCATTGCGGTGGCGGTTATGCCTCCGGTAGCGAAACCCTGGCTGTATTTGGCACAGGCAAAAAAACTGAAGGATTGAAACTGGAAATTATTTGGCGCAACCGCAGCCAACTCAATCGGCGGTTGATTCCAAACATCAAGCCCAACAACCTGTACGAGATTTATGAAGGAGAAGATGAGCCGTATGTTTCGCCCATAATACCAAAAAAGGAACCACTCTTCATTGATGTCAAAGAGCTGCTTGATATTCCTCACCCACAGGATCCTTCAAAGCAAGCTCGTCTATCTCACGGCGAAACTCCGTTTGATGACTTTGCCTATCAATCCCTTCTGCCTAATCGCCTGAGTCAATTGGGCCCAGGAGTAGCTTGGTCTGATTTGAATGAAGACGGTCTTGAGGATCTTGTCATTGGCGCCGGTCGCGGAAGTTCTTTGCTTGTTTATTACGGAAAGGAGGATGGCAAGTTCAAGTTCACTCAAGGCCCTCTTGCCGATCTTGACCAGACCGGTGTGATTGGCTGGACAGCCAAACCCGGTGAGTCGACGCTGCTGGTTGGTTACTCCAATTACGAGGCTCCTGGCAAGGCTTTCGTCCAGTCCCCGTCGCTGCGTGGCTTCAACTCAGAGGAGCAATTCACCACTTCCTTATCCCTGCCCGGCCACCGCTCTACAACTGGGTCGATGGCTGTGGCAGATGTGGATGGTGATGGGGATCTGGATCTATTTCTCGCCGGTCGCATGGTGCCGGCACGGTATCCGGAGCCGGCCGATTCGCAGCTCTTCCTAAATGAAGAGGGCACTCTTAAACCCGATTCCGGCAACGCCAAGGTGCTGAAAAAAATCGGCCTCGTGAGTGGCGCGGTCTTTGGGGATCTGGATGGCGATGGCGATGCTGATCTAGTGCTCGCTCTTGAATGGGGGCCTGTGAAGGTTCTGCGCAATGACACCGGTAAATTTATCGATGCCACCAAGGAACTCGGTCTTGATACGCACAAGGGCTGGTGGAATAGCGTGGCACTTGGCGATCTCGATAGCGACGGGCGACTCGATATTGTTGTCGGCAACTGGGGGCGCAACAGTAAGTACGAGCGGGCCTATACCAAGACTCAACCCCTGCGCTTGGCCTATTCAGATTTTAATAAGGATGGGGTGTTGGATATCGTGGAATATCATTT
>CBFHWX010000083.1:0-12471 GCA_965659445.1 Limisphaerales bacterium
TGACCACACGCGGAGGTGCATCCTCGCACGCGGCGCTTGTGGCTCGCCAAATGGGCAAGATTTGTGTCTGCGGTGCTCACAACATGGACATTGACTACGTCAAGAGGACTCTGTCGGGGAACGGTGTTACGCTCAGGGAGGGCGATTTCCTCTCGCTCAACGGCTTTGTCGGAAACATTTATTCTGGAAAGCTAAAGGCTGCACCATCAGAGGTTATTCAGGCGCTGCTGAAAAAGAAAGCATCAGCCCGGAAAAGTGCAACCTATAAGAAATTTAACCAACTCATGTCTTGGGCTGATAAGCTGCGCAAACTTGGTGTGCGGACCAATTCGGATACTCCAAGGCAAGTGAGGAACGCTATCGCGTTTGGTGCTGAGGGAATTGGCCTCACCCGTACCGAGCATATGTTCTTTGAGGGTAACCGTATTGATGCGGTGCGGCAAATGATTCTCGCCGAGGATGACAAAGGCCGGGCCAAGGCACTTAAAAAGCTCCTCCCATATCAGAAAAGAGACTTTGCCGGCATTTTTGAGGCACTTGACGGCCGGCCGGCCACCATTCGGCTGCTGGATCCGCCATTGCACGAATTCATAGGCACGCTGACTTCAGTGCAAATCAGCTCGTTGGCAAAGAAGCTCAAAGTCAGCCCAACCTTTATCAAGCGACGTATCAACGAGCTTCATGAAGAGAACCCGATGCTCGGTCATCGCGGTTGTCGCCTTGGCATTGTTTATCCGGAGATCACCAAGATGCAGGCTACGGCGATTTTTGAGGCTGCCGTGGAAGTGCAGAAGAAAAAGATCAAGGTTGTTCCTGAGATTATGGTTCCACTCGTCAGCTACGCCAAAGAGCTTGAACTCCAGAAGGCAGTTATTGATGAGGCCGCCGCCGAAGTGCGAAAGAAGCACGGCCTCAAAGTTCGCCAACTTAAGTATGCCGTTGGCACTATGATAGAAATTCCGCGTGCCGCCCTCACCGCAGCTGAGGTTGCTGAACACGCCGAGTTCTTTAGCTTTGGGACCAATGATCTTACTCAAACCTGCCTCGGGCTTAGTAGGGATGATTCAAGCTCGTTCCTGCCTGACTATCAAGAAGCCGAGATTGTGGACAATAATCCGTTTGCTAGTCTTGACCAAACAGGCGTCGGTCAACTTGTTGAGATAGGGGTCAAAGGCGGTCGCAAGGCAAAAAAGAACCTTAAGATAGGCATCTGTGGTGAGCACGGCGGGGATCCGGCCTCGGTGAAATTCTGTCACCGCAGTGGGCTTAACTACGTCAGTTGCAGTCCTTTTCGCATCCCGATTGCCAAGCTAGCCGCCGCGCAGGCAGCGTTGGAGTAAGTTTAAAATGCCTATACATTGAGCATCTGCTCTCGGGAAATTACTTGTATGTGAGGGAGTGTGACGGGAGAATCCGGGACGCATGATTCGTAACATCATACTTATCGTTTTGCTTGGCATAACCGGAGGTTGTCAGTTTTATCGAAACGTTATTGTGGATGAAGATGGCCAGATTTTTCCGTGGCACGCCCATCGTGATAACCCTGAATATCAGAAGAAATGGAATGAAGATAAGGTGGAGTGGGAAATCAAGGATGCACAACGTCGCTATGAAACGGGGATGATTGATCGTTATCAATATAATCAAGTGCGAAAACGCCATGGCCTACAGCCTATTTTATAAATTGTTATGAAGAAATTTACATTTATTACTTTTGGGTTCGCTGTTTCAATGATCGGGGCGGAACCAAAATTTAAGCAACAGGATATAGACACGAAAGTTGGTGTTGGTTATGGGCTGCAATTGGCGGATATGGATGGCGATAAGAAGACTGACATTGTGTTAGCCGACCGGAACAAGATAGTGTGGTACAGGAATCCGACTTGGAAAAAACATCAGATTTCTGGGCATCTTACGCAGCGTGACCATGTGTGCTTGACGGCGCGCGATATTGATGGAGATGGCAAGGCTGAAATCGCTGTAGGTGCGCAATGGAACCCGGGCGATACAGAAAACAGCGGCGCTGTGTTTTATCTACAACCGACCAAGGATCGCCAGGGTGACTGGGTGCCTGTGAAGCTTAAGCATGAACCAACAACACACCGAATGCATTGGATCAGGAACGCCTTCGGCAAGTTTGACCTGGTTGTGAAGCCGCTATATGGGCGTGGCAATCGAGGAGGCAAGGGCGCAGGTATGAAAGTGTTGGCTTATCACCAGCCGAAGAATGGTAAGGGAGAATGGAAAACGACGCTCGTGTCGGATTCTCTGCATGACAGCCATAATTTTCATCCAATCAACTGGGACAACGATGTGGAGGAGGAATTCTTGCAGGCAGCATTTGAGGGTGTTTGGCTATTTGACCGTGTAAAAGGGAAATGGAAAGGTAAGCAAATCACGAAGAACTGGGCGGGCGAAGTGCGTGATGGAAAGAGCCCATCGGGACAACAGTTTGTCACCACTATAGAGCCCAAGCACGGGACGACCGTGGCCGTCTATTTGCAATCCGAAGCGGGCTACAGGCGAGTGGAGCTGGACACGACGTTTAAGGATGGCCATGCCTTGGCTTGTGCGGATTTTCTTGGAACGGGCGGTGATCAAGTGGTGGCCGGCTGGCGCGGCATGAACCCGCGTGGGGTGCCGGGTGTGAAATTGTTTGTTCCGCAAAATAAAGGATACACCAAGTGGAAAACATACCAACTTAGTGGCCCAGAGATTGCCGTGGAGGATATTAAGGCGGGTGATCTCAATAGCGACGGCAAACCTGAAATAATCGTCGCTGGTCGCCAAACTCACAATCTAAAGATTTTCTGGAACGTCACAAAATAGGAAATCTCCTGTTTTTACTTTGATTCGAGGCAATTTTCGGTGAATATCCGCCTCCATTTCGCCCAAGAGGGGGGCGAGGAATTTCATGAAGAGAACACATCATTGCAACGAGCTGCGCTTGGAGCATACGGGCCAAGAGGTTACCCTCTCAGGCTGGGTGCATTCGTGCAGAGACTTGGGTGGAGTTATTTTCATTGATATCCGTGATCGGGAGGGGCGTACGCAGGTGGTGTTCGATCCGCAGGATTCTGATCCGACTCTAGTGGATATTGTAAGCAAACTTCACAGTGAAAGTGTCATCAGCGTTTCCGGAAGAGTTCGCCAGCGTCCGGACGAAACAGAGAATGTTAAAATTTCCACCGGCCAAGTGGAAATAGTTGCCATGGCGATGGAGGTTTATAACCACTCGGATGTGTTGCCGTTTCAGATTGACGACCCGGATGCTGCGGCCAAGGTAAACGAGGAATTACGACTCCAGTATCGGTATTTGGACCTGCGAAGACCTGAAATGGCACACAACCTACGCCTGCGAAGTAAAGTGGCCACCGCTACGCGCGTATTCATGGAAGAGGAAGGGTTTCTGGAGATTGAGACGCCCACTCTGTTTAAATCCACGCCTGAAGGCGCGCGCGAATTTCTTGTGCCGAGCCGCATTTCGCCCGGTGAGTTTTATGCGCTGCCGCAATCACCGCAACAGTTCAAGCAGATTCTCATGTGCTCGGGCGTGGATAAATATTTTCAGCTTGCTCGTTGCTACCGCGATGAGGATTTACGTGCGGATCGTCAGCCGGAGTTTACTCAAATCGATGTAGAGATGTCGTTCATCGATCGTGATGATATCTACGATCTTATTGAACGCCTTCTGAAGCGGGTGTGGAAAACAGCACTCAATTGTGATGTTCCCACACCGTTCCCACGTATTTCCTATAAGGAAGTTATGAATCGTTATGGCATCGACAAGCCGGACACGAGGTTTCCGATGGAAATCGCTGATTTTAGCGAGGAATTTACAACGAGTACCTTCAAGGTTTTTAGTGGGGCTGTGAAAAATGGCGGTGTAGTCAAGGCAATCAACGCCAAAAAGTTTGCTTGTGTTACTCAGGGGCAGATGGAGGCAATGACCGAGATTGCCAAAAACTTAGGGGCGAAAGGCCTAGCCTTTATAAAGGTGGAAAATGGTGAATGGAAATCTCCCATTGTTAAATTTTTCAGTGATGAGGAAAAAGCTGCGCTTCAGGAAAAACTAAACATTGAGGAAGGTGATCTTATATTGTTTGCCGCGTCCGAGTGGCTCAATGCCTGTGAAATTTTGGGCAAGATCCGCCTGTATGCAGCGCAAAAACTTGTTGAGCTGGGTAATCTAAATATATCAGATGATCAGTTTAATTTTCTTTGGGTAGTGGATTTTCCGCTGTTGGCTTTCGATCGGGAGATGGATCGGTGGTTCTCCAGTCATCATCCATTTACATCGCCTGTAGTTGAGGATATCCCCAACCTAACAAAAGATCCCAAGTCTGTCCGAGGTCAGCATTACGATATCGTCGTCAATGGTGTGGAGCTTGGTGGAGGATCGATTCGTATTCACCAGCCTGATCTACAGAAGACCGTTTTTGAGGATGTTTTGAAATTAACGCCTGAGATCACGCAAACTCGATTTGGTTACATGCTTGAAGCTTTTAAGTATGGTTGCCCGCCGCACGGTGGAATTGCGCTTGGCTTTGATCGTTTGATTGCATTGCTTTGTGGCTCGGATAGCATTCGCGATGTGGTGGCTTTTCCTAAAACCACGAAGGGTTCATGCCTTATGACAGAAAGCCCGGCAACTGTAGAAGCTAGGCAGTTGCGTGATTTGCACATTGATTTGAAAGTAGCCGGAAAGGTAGAATGAAATTCTGGAATATGGGCAAGGATAAGGACAAAGCCACCGAGGAACCGGAGATGACCTCACTTGAAAAGCGCCTCGTCGAGAAAGCTGCATTAGAGGAGAATGAAGAGGAGGCGCATTCGGGGCCGAAGAATTTAAAAGAAGCACAGGCGCAGATTGATGAACTGGATGAGCGGCTGTTGCGGTTAACTGCAGAGTACGATAATTTCCGAAAACGATCTCAACGCGAAAAAAATGAGTCTCGACAGTTTGCAAATCAACATTTGCTTGAGAAGCAGTTGCCTGTTCTTGATAACTTTGAAATGGCACTTACGGCAGCGGAAAACGCCGATCCCGCAATCCGGGATGGAGTGCAAATGATTTATGATCAATTCCTGAGCGTTCTCAAGGAAGCTGGAGTGGAGGGAATTGATTCCGGAGGTGAACTTTTTGACCCCAATATTCACGAAGCCATCTCACAGAAAGAGACGACTGAAGTTGAGGAAGGTACAGTCGTGCAACAAGTCCAGCGTGGATATAAATTAAACGATCGACTTGTACGACCCGCGCGCGTGATAGTTGCCAAAGCTCCGGAATCGGTTTCAGAATCAGCTGACGAATAATGGCCAAGCGCGATTATTATGATGTGCTTAGTGTGGGCAAAGATGCTGATGCTGATGAGATTAAAAAGGCTTATCGAAAAAAGGCGGTGCAATTTCATCCAGATAAAAATCCGGATGATAAGACGGCCGAGGGAAAATTTAAAGAAGTTGGCGAGGCGTTCGAGGTGCTCAGTGACGATCAAAAACGAGCAGCCTATGACCAAATGGGACATGCCGCCTTTGAATCTGGTGGAGGTGGTGGGTTTCGGGGTGGATCGGGCGATCCATTTGAAGTTTTTAACCAAGTGTTTGGTGGTGGTTCTGGTGGTGGAATTTTTGAACAATTCTTTGGCGGCGGTTCACGTCAAGATCCTACGGATTCGCAACGTGGAGCTGATTTGCGGTACGACATGGAAATTGATTTTGAAGAGGCTGTTCTTGGATGTGAAAAGCAAATTACGATTACTAAACTTGATGCATGTGGGAAATGTAATGGTGAAGGAGCTTCTCCTGGGAGTGGTCGAAAGCGCTGCGGGACGTGCAATGGGCAGGGTCAGGTTGTAGCGCAACGTGGGTTTTTTCGGATGCAACAAACCTGTCCACACTGTGATGGAGTAGGGACTGTTCTTGAGAAACCCTGTGGAGATTGTCGAGGAAGCGGTCGAAAGGAAAAAAAATCAAAGATTACCCTAAAGGTGCCAGCAGGAGTTAACACGGGTACTCGTTTGCGGCGCACTGGCAATGGTGAGGCGGGTTTGCGAGGGGGCCCCAATGGGGATTTATATGTGGTGCTTCATGCTAGGACACATGAGATATTTGACCGGGATGAAGATGATCTGACCTGCGACGTTCCAATTAGTTTTGTAACAGCAGCGCTGGGCGGAGAGTTGAAGGTGCCCACGATGGCTGGCACGGCGAGTATAAAAATTCCATCAGGCACGCAAACAGGAACCACATTTCGCCTGAAGGGGCGCGGAGTGAAAAATCTTCAGGGTTATGGCACGGGTGATTTGAATGTGAAGATCAATGTGGAGGTGCCGGCTCGACTAAATAAAAAACAGAAAGATAAACTACAGGAATTCGCGGAGTTATGTGGGGATGATGTAAATCCGCAAAGCAAGAATTTCTTTGAGAAAGCAAAAAATCTCTTCAGCTAATGCACAGGTTTTATTTGCCTCCTCCTCAAGAAGTGATTGATGGGAAATTGACGCTAGATGAACGTGAGAGTCATCATGCGGCTACGGTCTTGCGAATCCATAAGGGTGAACATGTGGCGGTTCTAGATGGTAATGGTACTGAATATATGTGTGAGGCGGTTGTGGTCAATAAGAGAGCTACGACCCTAATGGTACGCCAGAAAAATGCGATTGCTCCCTTGCCGTATACTATCACTTTATTGCAAGCCATAACGAAAGGGCGATCGATGGATTTTATAATCCAAAAAGCTACCGAGCTTTGCGTGCGCCGTATCGTGCCACTGGCTGCAGGAAGGTCAGTGATGCGGGTTGAAAATCCGAAATCCAAAATGGAGAAGTGGAAAACCATTGCGATTGAATCTATCAAGCAGTGTGGATGCACGTGGATGCCGATAATTGAGGAGCCGATTACCCCCCGCGAATTTCTCGCTCGCCATGAGCAATTTGATTTACCCATGGTGGCAAGTCTACAGGGGATTGCGCGCCATCCGCGTGATTATATTACCGATCATGTGCAAGAACAAAACAGGTTGCCGCGATCGTTAGCTGTGTGGATTGGCCCCGAGGGTGATTTTTCCCCATCAGAGGCAAACGATATTCTCTCATCCGGAATATATCCGATAACGCTAGGGAGGGTGATTCTTCGAAGTGAAACGGCCGCACTCTATAGCCTTTCAGTGCTCAATTATGAAATGCAGGCACCGCGATCCTAATGGTTCCTAAGAATATTTTTTATTTCAGGTTGTTCGCGCAATGGCTTGAGTAATCTGTTAGTGCGAAGAATGGGAATGATATCAGGAATCTTTGTTTCAGAATTTTCAAATAAGTCCAGCGCCTTGAGCATGGCTTGGGTCGATTCATTGGTTTGTTTCAAGCGAATGTAAGTTTGTGATAAGTCAAACCACGCGGCATATGAATCTGGTTCATGTTTGGTGAGTTGAAGATCCACTTTTAATTTTCCTTCCCAGTCACCAATGAGACCATATGCGTTCTTAATGGCTGTGAGACTCATGCGATTCGTGTCTGATTTCTGCGAATAAAGCTCAATGGCTTGTATAATTTCATTGGTTTTTCGCATTCCCCCATACATTTGGATAACCCGGAGAAAATTGGTCGTATTGTTGGGTGTGTTATTAAACGCAGATATAAAGTGATGGTTTTGCTGCGTAATCCGCTGATAGTATTGGTGGCGAACTAAGTGATCAGGGTTGTCGGCGTCGAGTTGGGCCATCTCAAGCGCTACTTTGGCAGCTTTCGCATATTCTCTTTTGGCGACCAGTTGTCTTTCCTGGTTGAGAAGGATTTGAGGTAGCAGAATTTGTGCAGCTCTACTGTTGGGATCAGTGTCATTCAAGGTTTGGGCAATCAGCTTTGCATCCTCAAAATGTCCCCTAGAACTGAGGAAATTGACGTACTTGAATGAAACTTCAGGGTTTATTGGGCCAAAGGCAAAGGCTTGGCGGAATGCAAAATCAGCTTCTCTTGCGTACCTTTCTTTCAGGGCCTGATCGCTAGTGGTTCCGTATCGCCAGACGTAAAGTGCGGCTACTGCCGACCGTAATTTAGAAAATGCCTTTTGAGCATCGTTGTCCCGGACAAAAATTGGATCTCCCTCAAAATCGGTTAAGTCACGACGCAAATATATACGTCGCGCCCATTCGCAGACCTCCCTAACTGTTGTTTCCTGTGTTATCCAGTTTCCAATCAGTCGCTCAGAGTATTTGTTCCAAAATTCACGGTCTTTCACGAGCATGTCCTCGGGCAACCGCTTCTTGTGTGTTGGGATTCTACGAAGATTTATGGCAGCCCGGATGGTTTGGCCAGATTTGTTTGCAAACGTAAATTCAGTTGGAGGCATGATGATAAAACGCCCTCCATTTTTTTTGATCGAAATTTCTTCAATGGATTTTTGTTCATTGACCTTGCTGACGGAAAGGAAAGCGACGGAATCGGTCCCTTGGTATTGGATCGGCTTATACTCACTCATCGACTGTATGAACAAGGGTTGACCTGCTGAATAATTTATTCCTGGGAGAATGGGGTCAATTTCTGCATGTGAAATACGATGCGAAGGTGTGCCTGGGATTGGCTCCAATTTTACTTTAACGCGGGCAGGGGTTGCGTTGGTGGCTCCAGAAAAAATGTAGGTTGAGCTGGGGGGTTGGGTTAAATACTTTCCGGGATTATGAACCTGAATGGATTGGATAACTCCGTCCTTGTTTATTGAACCCACGGAAAATGTTCCGGGTAGGACGGGAGATAGGCGGGTATCGGTTTCTGTATTAATCGGAGTGAGTATATCACCAGTATTGAACCCAGTTAGAGGAATATCTGGTGGGGTGATGCTAGCGATTTCAAATTCCTTTTCGGCCTCTAGCTTGAAGATGATGCCGTATGGTGTCATGTATGGATACATCCAGCTCAAAGGGAAACTTTCTTCCAGGTAGAATTCGTTTTCGAGGTTTGTGTTGAAAAGGTTTTTTGCTAACAAAGCATTGATAGCCATGACCGCGGCATTGCCTTGCACCTGCACGCGCGGTTCTGAGGCTTGCATCTTGTTTCCTGAAAGACCAAGGGTTTCACAATTCCGGCATGGCATGCCTCCAGCTTGATTGATCTCATCCAACGTTCCAATTGATTGCTGATTGAACGCAGTGGGGAAAGTGTTGCCGCAAGAAGCACATTGAAATTGCACTATCAGAATCACGTTTTCCCCGGGTAATAATTGGCGCTTAAGCATCCGTTCCCGTGCATCCTCATAATAAGTTCGAAAGGCAATCTGATTGTCTTCAATTGATGGAGTGTTGATCTCATTTTTTGGATAAACTCCAGAGGCGCGACGGGATGTTTCGACGGATTCACCAAGGTTGATAAAAAGTGAATCCGCCTTGACGGCCAAAAGTGTTAAGGGCCCGGAAGTCGCCATGAAGCAAATTACAATTAATGAAACTCCCCAAGTGCCGGTCCCGATTAGAGTTTTGTCCGGCTTTAATCCTTTTAATATTCGGATGACAACAAACGTAATGATCCCAATCCCCATAGCGATTCCTAAAAAAAGAAGGATATTAATTAAGCTTCGTTTTGAGTGGTTGTTAATATTATCTGCCAATACCGAGAAAAACTTTGGATCGATCTGGGCACTGCGATTGTAATGCGCGCGGATGTATTGAAGGTAGGTGCCGTCGGCAAGTGCGTTTTGCGTGATTATATATACATCCCGTCGATCAAATTCCGGGTCGCGTTTGTTTTTAGGGGCAATGAAGCTTTCGCAGAAAATCATGTAGGTCGGGCAAAAACGACCCGGATCTGTCCCGCCAAATAGGATGCTGTTTCGATCCATTTCTGGATAAACATCAAATGGTGGAGTGAACATATCGTGACCGTACCAGAAGCCAAAAAGGTGACCGCGCTGTTCATTTTCTGCCCAGTTATTTAAAGCGGGCCGGAGTGGAAGCAGGGCAAAGATAAAAAGGGTAAATATGACAAAGATTTTGGTGATGGTTGCGAACTTGGGAGCAAGCGATACGACTGCAAGCAGGATCAATGCTGAGATCAATAAAAGCCCAATCACGGCAGCCATTCTGGGGATCAGGAACTCTGTCTGGTTAAAAATACTGAAGGACTCATAACATTCCCAGCCAATCAACAATAGTAGGAAACCTATAATGCCTATGAGCAACTTGCTTGAGCGAGAGATAATGGTTGCTCCCAAAAGTGCCAAGCCACAGCCCAATCCGATTGCAATAAACAGATGTGTGGCGGCAAAGAACACTTTGTTGAGGTGGCGATTTTGTTCGTCCACGCTTGGATTGATCAGGTAGATCAAGATGAGCGTGAATGATATGTAAATGCCCGTGAGTCCTGCGATCCATCGAATATCCTTATGTCGCATCCACGGGATGAGGGCCAAGGGGATGAGGGCCAGGGCCATGTAGGAGAGGCTGAATTCTTGCCGCGCTTCGTCCAGATATATGGAGACCTGTCCGCCGTTGAATCCTGATGCCGTTTTTTGTTCACCCATGTGTGTGTGATCGATAAACATCTTCGTCAAACTGGATGAATCAATCCGATCATATTGGCCGCGGGTGATTGCGTGTTTGAAGCCTTGAGTGGTACGTGGATAGGCCCAGTTCATGGGCGGGTTGGTCATAGAGGCGATGGGCATGTAGAGGTAAAGTGCTGCTCCGGCGATCCAACAGGCGCGTGTGTTAAGCATCGGCATCCAGTTTGCGAGCAGGCCGGTTTCTTTGTTATCGGGATTAGGTTTTAACTGTGTAATGATCCATGAGTAGGCAATCAAGGTTGCCAGGAGGATAATGTTTAGCGACGCCCACAGCTTGACCATTGAACTGGCTTGGGCCAAACGTTGCTTTTCTAGAAAAGTGTCCCAGCCAATGCCGAACATAACGGCCACTAAAAAATACGCGATGCCTACCAGTACAGATAATGATGCGTGTGGCAGACGTATGGTTAATCCGAGCAAGGTGGCCATCAACCCAGTTCCCACAAGATTGTATAGCACGAAGAGGCCATGGTTTCCACTGGTGGGATCATCAGCGCCCTTCAGGCTTAGGAATAAGCCCACAATGTACAGGGCGCAGTTGCAGACTAGAAAATCACGCCCGAGCTTTTTGTCCGCCAGTACAACAAGAATCTCCAAGCCTACCGCGGCGATGATAAGGGTTTGGTGATTGGTGAAACAAAGGCCAAATGAGAAATAGGCGAGGTATAGGTAGAGGCGTTTTTCTGGTATGAAAAACCAACGCATCATAAAGATCAGCGTCATGGCAAAGGTTAGGATGCCTAATGTATATACCTCGACAATCACCGCTTGGCTCCACATGAATCCGTTGAAGCCGAGGATCAGGCCGGAGGAAAGGCCAGCGAAGAGGCAAAGCCATTGCTGATGGCTAGAAGTGATATTACGAAACTGCGCCATACCCCCGAGAATGAGCATTGAACCACGCGAGACCATTATGGAAATGATCCCGCAGGAAAGGGCTGCGGCAAAGGCGGAGCTTACTGCTACGCGCCAAGCGATATTGGAAAAAGGCAGGATTTTTGTGAAAAACCATGAATAGATCGTCCACAATGGATAACCCGGCGGATGAGGGACCCCGGCATACATGGAACCAACGGCCAGTTCACCGGAATCCTCTAGTGTAACATCCGGAGCGAGGGTGTAGAGGTAGACACCAAATGAAATGAGCGTCGCTAAGAGACCAGCAATCCAGTCAACTCGGTGGAAAAAAGAAGTCTTTGTTGTTGGTTCATCCCGGAACTCAGGCTCCTCGTGATTGGAGATAACCGGCGGTGCCGGTTGATCCGGTTCAGGAGAGGGCTGTATTTCACTCGCAGAGTTTGGTGAAACTTTCCGTTTCCTGCCGCGTTTCCCTTTTGCCATCTCGTGAAAATTACCTCTCTTGGTCAGCTGAGCTTCTGAATCATGGGCTGATTTGTCCATCAGATTCTATTCAAGTTCAACGTGTAAAATATATAACACCAGCTGTCTAAAAAGAAACAATCTGTCTAAAACTAGCTAGTGGAAAAATGCTGAATTTGAGTAGTGACACCGTCCGTACGCCAAATTCCCTGAAAAAAGCCTCTTCGTGACATTTGGCATTCCAGATGCTTTAGGCGAAGGCTAGTGAATAAACAATCCGACATTTGTTGCTCGTGTACCTGTCGGCTATGGATTAACGGGCAGGAGAATAGCGTATGAAAAAAATTGAAGCGGTCATCAAGCCGTTCAAACTTGAGGAAGTAAAGGATGCTCTGGCTGAAATAGGCATAGAGGGCATGACGGTTACAGAAGTGAAGGGATTTGGCCGGCAAAAAGGCCATACTGAAATCTACCGAGGTAGTGAGTATACAGTAGATTTTCTGCCTAAAATCAAACTCGATATTGTGGTGGGTGATGACAATGTCGAGGCTGCGACCAAGGCAATTATTGATGCCGCCAAGACCGGCAAAATTGGTG
>CBFHWX010000084.1:0-12243 GCA_965659445.1 Limisphaerales bacterium
GTGTAAAATTTGTGAGTTGTCAGTTGCTTGAATTGAGGTTCGTGAAACAGCAATTATATCGCCCGTGTCCAATCCTTCATCCATTTTCATTAAGGTTACTCCAGTTTCATCATCCCCTTCCAGGATGGCCCGCTGGATCGGAGCTGCACCGCGATGTCTTGGGAGAATTGAGGCGTGGATGTTCACAGCCCCATGTCTTGGTAAATCTAAAACAGATTTTGGAAGAATTTGGCCGAACGCAGACACGACAATGAGATCAGCCCGAAGAGAAAGAATTTGCTCCAAAATTTCATCATTACAAAGTGTTTGAGGCTGGAGTACTAACAATCCAAGTTCCTTCGCACATTGCTTAACGGGGGAAGAAAGCACTTTCATGCTTCGACCTCGAGGACGATCAGGTTGAGTGAGAACACCAACTATTTCATATTCGGGCAATAAATTAAGGGCTTTTAGAGGAGCACAGGCAATCTCAGCTGTGCCCATGTACAACGTGCGAAAACCCATTAATCAGACGATTCCAGTTTCACGACGACTGAAAGAACATCGTGCAACACTTCAGCGGGGGAGTTTGTCGAGTCAATATCATGTATGATGGATTTTTCGTAACAGTCAAGAACCGGTTGGGTTTCCTGTCGATACGTCTCAAACCGTTGCCGAATGATGTCGACATTTCCATCATCCAAACGATTTTCCTTAAGTGCTCGTCGCTGGATCCGCTCCTCCATTTTACTCATGTCATTGCACGCTAAATGTAAAACAGCGCAGACATCAATGGACTCGCTCATCATTTCAACTTGATGTGCGTTGCGTGGAATACCATCAAGAATTAAGCTGTCATGTTCCGGATGAAATTCACCTTTCGAAGCGCTTGTTTCAACATATTTTCGCCACAACTCAACGGTTAGCTCATCTGGCACAAGTTCGCCTTTACTGGAATATTCAAGGAATTTTTGACCTAGCGGATTTTCCGGGCGAAGGTTTCGAAAGACATCTCCGCATGCGAAATAAAAATAATTGGGCAGTTGCCCGAGGACTCGTCCCTGCGTTCCCTTACCGGATCCGGGCGCACCAAATAACAGGATTGTTTTCATGTTAAGATTTTAAAACAGTCACTTCGACTTCCTCCAAAGCCTCGTATTCAATTGTGTCCTCAAGCCATTCATCGCCAGAGGGGTATATAACACTTACCCCATTGGGGTAAAGTTGAGAGATGTAGTGCACAGGATATTCCAAGTCATGAGTTCGGAGAATGAGCGCTTGCCCATCGCTCGGCTGCGCGTTGATAAATCGCTTGAAAAATTGATTAAAGAATTCGTAATCAAACAGATACTCCGGCGCTCTGTATAATTCCATGCCGCGGGTCGCAGAGCCTGCCAACTTTTGATGGCGGAGGAGTGTCGCCTCTCCGGGCGGGAACTGAGGAGCTGATTCTAGATGAGTTTCTTCCAAATCTTGATCGAGATCTAAATGCGGTGAATTTAAATCTTCTTCACATTTGACCTTAGGGGTTTGTAGGGGCGCTTCTGTTTCTACTGCCGCAGGGTTGTCCGGCTGTTTAATCAGAAAGGGATCGTTGGCTTCGGCCATTTTATCCGCGAATTTTGAAGCTGGATCCGGCAGCAGAAGAAAGATTGCCGGTCCGATTACAGGAAATATCGCAGAGATTGCGCAGACGAGGCCTTTGGGCCGATGACGAAATCGAGCAATTTCATTACCTGCATACACACTGAACCCCATCATAACCAAAACCAGAAAAATACCGGCTGGAGTAAAAAGGGCTGCGAATGCTCCACCATAAGATGGGCGATGGTTAGATAAATTTGAAACGCCTAATGGATGAATAAGCTCAAAATTAAAACCTGTTTGAGATTTGGTGTCTGGCTTAGATTCAGGCTCCTTCTCAGACGCAGCTGGCGGTGCTGTTATCGCAGGGGCATCTGGCAGTCGGATTGAAGGAGCCGGTGGAGCCTCCTTGATTTTGACCGGTGGTAGCTTGGGCTCGACTGGCAACGGATTCGGCACAGCAGGTTTCTTTGGTGCAATCATATTTAACCGACTGGAGATCAATTGTAGGTATCCAACCTTGTCGGCACCTGGCTTTTGTTGAAACGCTCGTTCTCGGGGCAACACCCGTTGAAGCTCCATCAATCCTTCTGCGGAAAAATCAGTCCAACTGTAACGAATGCCAGCCACCCCTGGTGCCGGGCTAAAGACGATACCTCGGATATTAATCGAAGCAATGGCAACTGCAGCAATTGGCGATCGCCCTTCGTTAAGGCCAATCCTGAAATCACAAAAAGCGCTCGAGGCAATACCTGCAAGCACAAAAAAAACTATGTAGAGCCTCCTCACTACGGTTATATTTGTTATATAAAACTCAGCTTTTTTCAATATAATTTATATTTACCCAAGGCACAGATTAAATCATCCTGACCCCAGTAATCTCCGCCTGAAGCCAGCCTATCAGCAGCTTTACCGTGGTGCCACACCGCGTAGGCTATAGCTTGAACCGCACGGTCATTGAATTGCGGTTGAGCCAGTAAACCACCCAGGAACCCTACTAGTACATCGCCGCTGCCACCTTGGCTTAACCCAGAATTACCTGTGGGATTCACCAATACAGGTCCGTCGTCTTGGCCAATAATTGTATGGCGCCCCTTCAGAACAATTGTCGAATCATAAATATTTGCCAGTTGGCGTGCTGCCGCAAGTCGGTCTTGTTGGATTTCCGTGGGTTTGCATTTGAGCATTCGGGCCGCTTCGCCAGGATGCGGAGTTAATATCCGGGTTATATTTTCAGGCGTTGCCCCGCAAGGCAACCAATCTAATGCGCTGGCATCACCGATCATGGGCATCAAGGATTCACGCCATAATTGACAAGCTACGGTACGCAAATCTTCGGGCACATCAGGGCCAGCTAACCCAGGACCAATTACCATTGCCGTACAAATACTCATCGGCTTGATGATATCAGCAGTCCAAGGATGAACCATCGCTGATTGTAGATGCGAGGCAACTGCTTGATACGCTGGGGTGAATACACTCACCAAACCCGGCCTGGAACGAAGCGCCGCGCGTGCGCTGAGGCAGGCCGCTCCATGGTAACCGGTACTCCCGGCAATAATCCCCAAGTGGCCGTATGTTCCTTTGTGTCCAGATGGACTTCGTTTGGGAGGCATCCCATGCATGTCAGCGGCTGTCAACCAGAGTTGTTGGCTGACCGGAGGTTCCCCAGATAGGCCAATACGGTCGGCAACCTCAATCGTTCCCACAAAGTCATCTGCACATGATTGTAGCAGGCCTGTTTTTGGAGAACCCAGAGTGATAGTCCGATTGGCCATGATAGCGGCATTCATAGGTTCACCCGTGTCGGCATTTATACCACTTGGACAATCGACAGATAGAATAGGTATTTTTGCCTGATTTATTGCTTGCACCAGATCGCAATGATCATCGTCGAGTCCTCGATTTAAACCTATGCCGAAAAGTCCATCAATAATCAGGTCAGGCCGTTGATCCAATGCATGCTTGAACTCCCTCAAGGCGGAGACCGAATCGTTCGCGTCGATAAGGATATGAGAACGCCCGGGCAAATGTGCGGCGGCAATGCGAGTGTCTCCACCATTGTTTCCCTTACCGGCAATCAGCAGAATCGTTCCGCCTTCAGGTGTCATTGCCAATGCACTTTGGGCTACGGATTGACCGGCATTGGCCATCACGGATTCCTCAGAAACACCTGCCTCCCAAGTGCGCTTCTCCCAGTCGCGCATTTGAGCGACAGAGATGATCGGCAGGGGCATGATTAACGTCGCGCGTACAATGGAGCTACTTCTTTGTAGCTGTTGTACATTGCAGTACGTATTCGAAGCCCAGTGCCGATTAGCCTTTCAGTGGCCTGCGACCAACGGGGATGCGCAATGGCTGGGTTAACATTAGACTCAAAAGGATATTCGTCCGGCGCCAGTGTTTCCCAAAGTGTTTTGGGCTGCTTGGCAGTAAACTCAATTTTCACAATGCTCTTGATACTTTTGTAACCGTATTTCCATGGCACAACTAAACGGATGGGCGCGCCATTTTGCTTGGGCAATGGTTTACCGTAAATGCCAGTGGAAACAAACGTAAGATCATGCATCGCTTCATCCAGCCTCAACCCTTCAGTATAAGGCCACGGATATGCAGGTAAGCGTGCAATCCCGGGCATCTGCTTGAGGTTCATTGCGGTGGTAAACTTTACATATCGCGCCTGCCTTTTAGGCACAGCTTTTTCAATCAATTTGCGGAGCGTAAATCCGGACCAAGGCACGATCATTGACCATGCCTCAACACAGCGGAAGCGGTACACACGTTCCTCGACACCCATATCAGCAATGAGTTGCTGGACATTAATTTTGAAGGGTTTTTCGCAAAGTCCGGTCACTTGTATTTTCCATGGATCGGTTATGAACTTGTCCATGTAAAACGGATGGCGTACCAATTCTTTATTTGTAGTAAATTCGTAGAAATTATTGTAGCCGGTGGCCCACGCTTTATCCGTTAACTTAACTTTTAAATTATGTTTGGGGTTACGTTTGCCGGGGTAAAGCTTAAGATTGCCAGCGGCAGTAGGTTCGGCAGCAAATACTCCAGCAGAAATACCAGCACCTGCAACAATCCCCATCTCCTTGATAAACTGCCGTCGATTACGGTAGTCCCTCTCAGGCGTAACAAGCTTTTCCGGTAAGTGCCAATCCGGACGGATGATGACGTTCGCCATATAGAAATATTACACAACCCCCCCCTCAAAGACACGCCTTTTCTTGGCTGGTCAACAAAAGGAAATTGCCATTGTTGGCGCGCCCTTACAAAAATGCGGCGTGACGGATCTTGCAGGCACTTTCATCAAGCAACACATTATGGCCGCTCTTTCAGAGGATGTTGGTCAGGGCGATGCAACAACGGAGGCATTAATACCAAACGATTCATCCGGGAGTGCAAAAATCATAGCCCATGAAACACTTACCATTGCCGGCATTGCCATAGCGGAAGCTGTATTTAAAGAGCTGGACAATGAAAGCTTCATCGATGCGCATTCTGAAGATGGTCAGGAAGTTAAATCGGGGGAGTGCATCCTCACCGTTAACGCTCAATTACGCTCATTACTCACAGGAGAACGTACGGCATTAAACTATTTGCAGCGTCTATCAGGAATTGCCACGCAATCAGCACGCTACGCCGAAGCAGTTAGCGGAACTGGTGTATTAATTCTAGACACACGCAAAACGACCCCCGGTTGGCGAACACTGGAAAAATACGCAGTCCAATGCGGAGGCTCACGAAATCATCGACGCGGCCTTGATGACATGATTTTAATCAAGGACAATCACTTGGCTGCATTGACTGGCGAATGCCGCATTGCAGAGGCGGTGCATCGAGCTCGCCTAGCGTCGTCGGATCTTAAAATTGAAGTTGAGGTCGAAACGCTTGAACAAGCTGAGCAGGCGACCGAGGCCGGTGCGGATATTGTCCTGCTCGACAACATGACAATTGAGGAATTGAGCAAGGCGGTTAAACTGATCAACGGACGGACACAAATTGAAGCCAGCGGCGGCATCACGTTGAAAAATATACGTGAAGTCGCAAAAACCGGGGTTAATTATATTTCAGTAGGTGCGATCACGCATTCCGCCAAGACGGTCGACATCTCGATGGAAATCGTATCATGAATGCTACAGCACAAATTCTTTCCGCGTTGCGCTCAACTGAACACGGCGTTTCCGGTGCTGATCTTTGTCGTCACCTCGGCGTCTCACGCGCGGCAATTTGGTCACATATTGAGTCTCTTCGCAAAGCAGGATTTGAAATTGTGGCCAGCCCACATCATGGATATCAACTTGTCAGATCGCCCGATACGCTGATGGCAGATGATATGATGTCAAGACTAGGCAAAGTGAATGTAATTGGTCGTGAAATAACTGTTTTCGAGCGAACAACCTCGAGCAATGATGAAATTGAAAAGGCGGCTATAAATGGACACCCCGAAGGCTTGGTTGTATTTGCGGAATCTCAAACTCGCGGTCGCGGGAGAATGGGAAGGCGATGGTCATCGCCAGCTGGAAAGGGCCTTTTGTTCTCTTTATTACTCCGACCGAAACTAACCCCGGATAAATGCACGCAGTTGACTGCGGCTACAGCGACGGCTCTGGTTCGCGCCATTCGAAGTAAAACTAATATCACTCCAGAAATCAAATGGCCCAATGATCTGATGATTCACGGGAAAAAGATATCTGGAATCCTCACAGAAATGAGCGCCGAACTTGATAGCGTTCGATTCGTGATCGTTGGAATCGGAATCAATGTGAACCAAACCACCAGCGAATTCCCACCTGAGATCGAATCGAGCTCAACATCACTCAAGCTCGCCACCGGGTCAAATATTTCTCGAACAGATTTAGCGATCGAGATTCTCCGTGAGCTAGATCACGATTATTCAAAAATTGTGAGTGGAAAATTTTCCTCCGTGGCCGATGAATGGGTCGGTAACTGCAGCACCTTGGGGAAGCAGGTGAAAATTAATATCGGTCAACGTCGATTCACCGGCCGGGCTGAGTCACTTGATGAGGCCGGCTCCCTTCTCATCCGCACCGTGCATGGACGTGTGGAACGTATCACGAGTGGTGATGTGACCGTGATATAATGAAACTGTTACTCGACATTGGTAACACTCACTCCCACGCCGGCATCTGCACGAAACGACGGATCATTCGTGATGCCAAGATGGCAACAGATGATTGGTCCAAAAAACGTGCGCGCAAGTGGCTGGTTGATTTTATCGGCAAAGAAAATGTGGAGCAAGCGATAGTGTGCAGCGTGGTTCCAGCATCAACGCGGATAGCTGAGAGAGTGCTTCGCAAAATCCAAATAAAAATTCATGAATTGAATCATAAGAACTGTGGTATTCAGATTGATTACCCGCGCCCTTCGACGATTGGTGCTGATCGCCTAGCGAATGCATGCGCAGGGCTGTCTGAATTCGGAAGTCCACTAGTCGTCGTTGATTTTGGAACAGCGGTTACATTTGATATCGTGAATGGACACGATAAATATGTCGGTGGCATCATCGCCCCTGGTCTTTCCTCAATGACAGATTATCTGCATAAAAAAACAGCTCTCCTGCCAAAAATTCAGCTATGTGACCCTAAAACGATGATTGGAAAAAACACGAAGCAAGCGATGCAAATTGGAGCGGTTTATGGTTATCAGGGATTAGTGCAGGGTCTGATCCGTGGAATTAAATCATCACTGCGGAGTCGACGTTTACCTGTTGCCGCCACAGGCAGCTACGCATCGCTCATCGCTCGTAACATCACCGAAATCAATGCTGTGCGGCCAAGACTGACACTGGATGGACTACGACTTGCTTCCAATGACTGGAGTTGACATTCTCCCAGCGAATGAACCGTATTGAACAGCGTTTTGCTGATCTCAAGTCTGCCGATAAAAAGGGATTTATTGCCTATATCGGTGCCGGCGATCCAAATCTATCCGCCACGAAAGCGCTCGCTGTAGCTCTCGATGAAGCCGGAGTGGATATTCTTGAGCTGGGTGTCCCCTTCAGTGATCCGCTGGCTGATGGCTTGGTGAATCAACTTTCCGCTCAACGCGGTTTAGCAAGCGGCACCACCCCAGGGAAACTGCTGGAATGCGTGGCCTCAATCAGGGAACACAGCCAGATCCCCATCGTTCTTTATATTTACTTCAACCTCATGCACAAACCCGGCTTGGATAAATTTATTAGCGAAGCGGCTGAGGCAGGTGTGGATGGATTTCTAACACTGGATCTGCCGCCGGAAGAGGCCGACGAATATGAGAAACTCATGCAGGGTTCTGACCTGTGCAGTATTTGGCTGGTTTCGCCCACGACCCCGAAGCAACGGGTAAAGGAAATTGTGAGTCGAGGCAGTGGATTTATTTACTACATATCACGGGAAGGCGTTACGGGTATGCAGCAAAGCGTTTCCGAGACGATCGCCGACATGACTGGTGTTATTCGTTCGCAAACAGATTTACCCATAGCTGTTGGCTTCGGGATATCCAATCCTGAACAAGCTCGGCAGGTTGCCAATTGTAGCGATGCAATTGTGGTGGGCAGTGCTATTGTAAATCAGATCGCTGAGAACGAAGACACACCAGAGATGCCCAAGCAGGTTGCTGGATATGTGAAGACACTCGTGGAAGCAATAAAATAACTAAGATGCCACCAAAGAAAAAAACATCTCACAATGAGCGTTTTGCCATCATTTTAGCTGGTGGAAAAGGGGAACGTTTTTGGCCACTCAGTCGTGAATCAACACCAAAGCAGCTTTTGGCATTATTCAGTAAGAAATCATTTCTTCAAAACACATACGAACGCATTAAACCGGTTGTCCCGGCCAAGAATATTTTTGTGATTACCAGCCAATCACAGGTTGCTGCAATTCGGAAACAATTGCCCAAAATCCCCAAGGACAATGTGATCGGCGAGCCCTGCGGACGCGATACCTGCGCAGCAATCACCCTGGCTTCAGCACTGGTTGGCGCACGCACCACCACCGGCGTAATGGCCATTCTCCCCTCGGACCACTTGATCCCCGCCAAGAGTGAAAAGAAATTCCAGACGATCCTTGAGGAGAGCTATGATTTGGCATCGCGTGGCCAGGCCATTGTGACAATTGGCATCAAGCCAACCGCTCCGGAAACAGGATATGGTTATATTCAAATGGGAGATCGCCTCCCTGCCCCGAAAGATCGCAAGGCATACAAAAGCGCGTTTCATGTTGCCCATCGTTTTGCGGAGAAACCGCATTTTGACAAGGCGGTGCACTTTGTAAATAGCGGCGATTATCGCTGGAACGCCGGCATGTTTGTCTTCTCTTTTGCCACCATCATCGAAAGCCTGCTTAAACATCAGAAGCAACTGCACGAAGCCTGTGAGCGCTGGTTTAATCTGGCCAACTCGCCGTTGAAACTCAAACGGGTTCTCGCCAAGGATTACCCGGACTTGAAGAAGGTCTCCTTTGATTACGGCGTGATGGAACATGCGCAGAACGTCCTGGTTGCCGATGGTGATTTTGAATGGGACGACCTGGGAGCGTGGCCGGCCATGGCACGGCATCTCAATTCAGATCCGGAAGGCAATTGTATCGATGCGGATTTTATTCACGTTGATGCTGCGAGGAACGTGATTTTCGACACGCGTACAAAAAAGAAGCGTACCACGATCGCCGTGGTTGGCTTGAGGGACTGCGTGATTGTTCAGACGGATGATGCCACGCTCGTTACGCATAAGCGCCAGGCACAAAAAGTTCGTGAATTAGTCAGCAAACTTGCGGCAAGTCAGAAGCATAAGCGACTAGTCTAAATTTAGTTGTGACAGGCAGCTCCAATTAACCTTCACCAAGAAGCTCCAGTTGCCACGGCAGCATAACATCAAGAATATCTTCAGCTTCACAGGCCAAGCGAATCATTGTGGAACGGCTAGCAATGATAGTGGGATCTATTTTCAGGTTCTGAGCTTGACGATCCCTGCGTTCTTGGATTTCAGCCACTCTTTTTTTCTGGACGGGCGTGATATGTTTCCTAGGCGCCGGCTTGTGCCTAACAGGACATTCGCTTTCATTAAGTTGCATTCCGCGCTTAACGGACTCGCCAAGTGAATTCTTGCGGGAATCAGGCATCCGATGCGGCAAGAGAGAGTTAATTGCCTTTTCATCAGCCGCTGCCATGGCGATCGCTATCATTTTATCTGGTGAGAGAATGAAATAGGGGGGGCGGTTGCGGCTGTGGGCTTCATTTTCGCGCCAACGCCAAATCTCCCGCAATACGGCGAGTGCTCTCGGAGAAAGTTTGGCTGAACCCTTAATTCTCCATACTCGATCCTGATCCGGCTTCTTGATGTTTGAATTGTCACGCACCAACCGGCGGCATTCCTGCCTGTGCCATTCCTCCCGATCATGATCGCGAAGATCTGATGTCAGGGCATCGACCAAAGCGCGCAAATGAATAGTATCGTTGCGGGCATAATCTTCCATTTTGGGAGTGAGTGGTCGGCGAGCCCAGTTTGCTTTCTGAGATGTTTTTTCCAATTGCACTCCCAAGATATCTTTCACAAGATTAGATAAGCCAAACTGGGTACGACCAGTCAGGCGCGCGGCCAACATGGTGTCAAAGATTTGGCTTGGAACAAAGTTGTGACCCATTTTAAATAGCCGAATGTCATAATCTGCGCCATGCATCAGGATGGTGTGTCGGTTGATTGCCAAGAAAAACGAGCTAAGATCCATTCCTGATAAGGGGTCCACAAGGCGATCAGAACCTGGCAGGCTAACTTGAATCAGACACAGTTTTTCCGGGTAGGCGTGAAGGCTATCTGCCTCTGTGTCTAAAGCCAGCCAATCGGCCTGCTCGATATCGCCAACAAAGCTCTTAAGCTGTTCCTCCTTATCAATCACGCAGCGGAAGTAAACCGAAGTAAAAAGCCGGAGTCGAGCCAAAGGGCGGCTTTAGGAGAATGATTTATTGACATTGATTAATGGAGAGTGCTTGCGATTTTGCCGCTGCAATGTCTAAATTATTGAATGAACGATCGGATTATTTGTTTTGTGTTGGCCGCAGCCGTTTACAAATAAAGGCTAGTCCTTGTGAGAAAATAAACTTGAACCAAAAATAGATCATACTCGAATGAACAAGCTACAGTTATCTTTAGCACTACTTACCTGCTGTGGACTGGTGCTTGTATCCTGTGGGGATAAAAATGGCACCTCGGGTAGCATAACAAAGACTGTCAGCTCCAAAGAAGTTGCCCTGAATAACGGAATTCTATATCTATTAATTAAACCAGGGCCATTTACCGGACTGGTGAATGATTTATGGCCTGATGGTAAAAATAAATACCAATGTGCTTATAACGGAGGCATAAAGGATGGCTCGGAATTAGCTTGGCATGAAAACGGTGAAAAAATGCTGGCTGCACAATTTAAGAACGGCGTCCAAGAGGGCCAGAGTCAGGAATGGTGGAGTAATGGGGAATTGAGATCAACCACCCCGTATTCAAACGGCAAACCACACGGCGAGGTAAAAGGTTGGCATAATAATGGCAAGCTGGCTCGTATTGAGAAATATGAAGAGGGGAAGAAAATAGGAAAAAGTGAGGGTTGGTGGAAGACCGGCAAACAAGCTGATGAAACCCACTATCTCAATGGCCTGCCCACTGGAAAACAGGTGAAGTGGCATCCCAACGGACAAAAATTAAGCGTCAAAAATTATGTCAAAGGTATGGAGCAGGGTTCGGGGACTGGCTGGCGCGCTGACGGCAAACTGCTTTGGAAAGGGACTTGGTTAGACGGTAAACGCCAAGGACTTTTTGTCATATATCACACAAACGGCGTTAGAAAACTACAGATGGAATACGACACAGGAATCCTAAAGCGTAAAAGTAATTTTAACTTGCAGGGAGGGATAACAGAGGACGTGATAACTCCCCCGGGCCGCACCGTACAATGGACAAAAGAGGGACTTGCGAATATTGTTGCCACAAAAGATCAGATTAAGACGTCTTTTGGCGCGCCTGATAAAGTTGAACGACAGGCTTGGATTTATTCAGGAATCCATCTTAAGAGCGACAAAAAATTAAAGCTAGTAACCATACGCATTAACTTTGATTCCTCCGGGGGCAACTCCCAAGTCATCGTACAAGAGTCGACAGCAAAAAGACCACCCGCAAGTGGTCTTGAAAGATAATTGGCGAAAGTGTTCGGTGCCGCCCTAAGCCCAGTTAATTGTCCCTTATCGTAACTCCTTCTCTATTGCCCCATAATAATATCACGCACGGAAATATGGCGATGTCCGGTTAAGGGAGCCAAGCATTTAACACGGTTTGATTCCCGAGGAGCGTGTTTCACACATACCACTTTGATATACGTGCCGTCGACAGGGGAAATTAATACCTACCTACTGCATACTTCCAGTCCAAGCGCCGCTCAACCCAGCACCGGAATTGCTCCATCTTCCGGAGCCAGAGCGTCCGCTCAAGATTCCGGTAAATGTTGCCCCACTATCAACTGACCCTATGGTTATCGTACCATTTGCTGATACCTGGCCGCTGCCTGCAAACTTCCTAATCTACCTACGGTGTTGCCGGTAGTACTGCCATTTGATGAGACAATAACCGTGCAATTCCCACTGGTCACACTAGCTGAACGAGCTCCTCTCCACGTACCTTGTAAGTCA
>CBFHWX010000085.1:0-11893 GCA_965659445.1 Limisphaerales bacterium
GACGGCACAAAATTTACCGGACCTGAAGATTTAAAGACGATTATAAGTCAAAAGAAAGGATTGTTTGTGCGATGTCTCTCTGAGAAGATGTTGACGTATGCGTTAGGGCGTGGGCTGTCGTATTACGATCGCCCCGCAATAGAAAAAATCGCGCTTGCATTAGCAAATAATAACTACAAATTTTCCGTGCTAGTGAGAGAGATAGTAAAGAGCAAACCTTTCGGCATGCGCCGCGGGTATAAAACAGAGGATTAAACAATGGCAAACACAACCATTTCTCGTCGAAAAATGCTCAAGGGATTGGGTGTCACAATGTCTTTACCATGGCTCGAAGCGATGGGACCGCTGAACGCATGGTCCGACCAACCCGCCGATGGCAAACAGGATAAAGCTGTGCCTAATAGAATGGCTTTTCTGTACGTCCCCAACGGTAAAAATATGGTCGACTGGACTCCCAAGAAAGAGGGTGCTGGCTATGATCTCCCTGCAATATTGAAGCCACTCTCCAAGGTGCAAAAAAAATTACAGGTGCTTACCGGCCTCACCGCAGATAAGGCTCGGGCACACGGTAGCGGGGGAGGAGATCACGCGCGTGCATTAGCCGCCTTCCTTACCGGCGCACATCCTAAGAAAACCGACGGCACGGATATTCGAAATGGCATCTCTGTGGATCAGGCTGCAGCGCAGGCAATGGGTAACAAGGTGGCGTTACCGTCCTTGGAATTAGGTGCCGAGACTGGCGCAATGGCCGGCAACTGTGACTCGGGCTATAGTTGCGTTTATTCTTCTACCATGTCATGGCGGTCAGCCACGCAGCCCCTGCCCAAAGAAGTAAATCCAAAACTTGCCTTCGAACGACTCTTTGGCGGAGGAAACAGCAAAGACCGCGCCAAACGTGATACCACCCGAAAAAGCATTCTTGATTTTGTGAGGGAAGATTCCAAGGACCTCAATCGCAAGCTCAGCGTGAACGACGTCCGTAAGCTTGACGAATATTTTACAGCCATTCGTGACATCGAGCTACGCATTGAGCGTGCTGCAAATTTGCCGCCGATACAAACTCCCGACTATCCCGCGCCTAAGGGCATCCCCGGAAACTACGAGGAGCACATCCGTCTGATGTGCGATTTGATCGTGCTGGCATTCCAAGCCGATGTGACCCGTGTGACCACCTTTGTGCTCGCCAATGAGGGTAGTAACAAGCCTTACCCTTTCATCAAAGTATCAGAAGGGCACCACGACCTTTCACATCATGGTGGTAAGGCAGAGAAAAAGGAAAAGATTCGCACCATCAACATTTTCCACACGAGACAACTCGCCTACCTTCTTGAGAAACTCGACAGCGTGAAGGAAGCCGAAGGCACCCTGCTCGATCACTCGATGATCGCCTACGGCAGTGCTAACTCCGATGGCAATGCGCACAACCACGATGATCTGCCCATCTTGCTAGCTGGCGGAGGCTGTGGCACCCTAAAATCAGGCCGACACGTGCGCTATGCTGACGAAACTCCGCTCGCCAATCTATGGATTTCTCTGCTTAACCGCATGGATATTAAAATCGCTCAACTGGGAGACAGCACTGGCGGGCTGAAGCATCTGAGTTAAGTCTCGCACCATCCTGGTTCAGAGAAGTTCAAAGGATATACTAAAAAATGTGCTCCAGACGTGGGACTCGCACCTCTACTTGAGCACGTTCACCGTACAGTTGATTTCCGAGCGGACGGTTGTGCCTTTTGACCCCTTCAAGTTGTACTGAATACGCAAGGTCATACATTTTTGCAGCTTAGGCATCTGGAGTATTACGGTTTTACCATCAGCACTAAGAGTGGCTTTGCTGATCTCAAGCTTATCCCGACCCTGTTTGCTCGGATCACTCACCAAATAATCACGGGAACCATAACCACGTGTACGACGGTAATTGCACATTTCTGCCGCATAACTCCCAGGGTCGTCGGCAATCTCCTTATCCAAGGCTTCACTGAAAGTAAGGCTAACACCCTTTTTACTGACCGAATATTTCACCGGAATATGTAGCGCCTTACCGGTGTAACGGAACCGGTAAAAGCCGCCGGATTTGGATTTGTTTCCCGCCCAGCCGAAGAGACCACAGGCATAGAGCTGACCATCAACCGGATGGAAACGTCCGCGCATTACACCGGTAGGGGTCTCGGCAATCGGCAGACGGGAGACTCCACCCTGTGGTACGCCATCGATAATCTCGTATGGCACGGTGAACATGCGACCCGTGCCGTAGCTCAGATTAATGAGCGAGCCTTTCAGTGGCCCCCACTTATCGCTGGTTACCCAAAGCTGCTCGGCAGGTGAGCGATCAACACTATTGTGAATCCATACAACTGGCGGATCATATTTCTCTGGATCACGGCCCGGAACATAGGAACCCATATAGCCGTAGAAACCGTCCTGCTTAATCAGGTTAATTCGGTTCTTCGGCGTCCAGTGGCCTTCCTGGTCACTAGCAAAAAAAGTGCCATCACCATTAACCGTTACACCATTAGGCGCGCGGAAGCCATTGGCAATCCGCCAACTCTTGGAGCCATCCTTGCTTACCTTGATAATCGAGCCGTGATGGGGCACCAACCCGTCCTTGGCATGACGGGCAGCCTTGGCAAAATAGAAATTGCCCTCGGCATCCGTCTGCAAATCCATCGCGAACTCATGGAAATGCTCGGTCACCTGATGGTCGTTGTTAAAGTTCTCATAGAAATCAATCTCTCCATCATTATTGGTGTCATGGAGGCGAGTGATCTGGTCACGGCAACAGACATAAATGGTCTCGTCCACAATCTTGAGACCCAACGGCTGAAACATGCCTGCAGCAATGCGGCGCCAAGTGAGCTTGCCTTTGGGCAAATCCAACCCCTCCACGATCCACACATCTCCCTGCCACGTGCACACTGCAGCACGTCGGTTGTCCTTGAAAAAATCAAACCCACCCAAGCGCATCCATGACTTCCACGGATTATTATTGGGCAGCAGAAAAGTGTCTGTCGCATAAGGCCCAGCGGAAAAGGCAGACTGAATCTGTGTTTCCACAGTCTCCTTCCACTTCGCATGCCCACCTCCGGTAAGTGCCAACAAGTTTGGTGGATCATCAGCCTTTTTCACAGCGGCAACAGTCTTTTCAAATTCGCCTACTTCACCACGTTTCCCCTTCCAAATAAGTACCTGTATTTTTAATGCCTTGTTCGCCGCCGGGATGCGTAGGCGCAAATTCGCGCCATCGGACAAATCCCAAAGTCCCGATCCGCCCAACACTGCTGCGACTACTACCGGCTCGTTGCTCGAGGGATCCTTGGGTGCAACAACCTGTTTTGCTTTGCCTTTGCCTGCGATCACTACTTGGGCATTGCCATTGAATTGTAGAGCTTGTCCCACTTTACCTTTGACCGACTTCGCGCCGCGATTGGTCCCGTCGTACCCGCCACCCTTCAGATTGGCTACTGCCGTACCCTTAACAGCATCAAAACTCCAATGTACGGCTGAATCCTCCGGCCCTTTACCTGCAACTAATCTCACAATTTCCTTGGCGGAAAGTACGCGCTGAAAAATGCGCACCTCATCCATTTCGCCCTTGAACGCCGGCATGAAATCCGTGGCTGTGTATCCAAGACGAACGATATGGCCGACGTCATCACGACTAGCTAGACCGCCCCCGCAAACCGATTTTCCATCGACGTATAATGTCACCTGACCGGATCGTTTTCGCGAAGCCGCCACATGGTGCCACTGGCCGTCATTCACACGCGGACCACCAGACACCTGCCCCACCCAGCCCACGTCATATCCAAGTCGACCATCTCGCACAAAAAAGGTTTTCCCATTCTTTACCCATGCCCCGGTTGCAGCTGCCTTGGAAATGATGGTGCCTCCAGTTTTGGTTTTGATCCACGCACTGAGTGTTGTGTCGCTAGAACCAAAATCCAGCTGACCCGAAGGGCTCACCGATGCAGATGCCTGACCTGAATTTACGAGCACGATATTTTTATTACCCTCAAGGTGCATCGCTCCACTCGTGCCGCGCACAACCTGCATCACTATCTCCTTGGCACCCGGTGCCACATGCAGGTTCCGGATAAACACATTCTTCCCATGCAATGACGGTGACTCCAATACGCCGCGTGCGCCCACTGTGTAAGATAAAACCACGCGGTTGCCATTCACATACAATCCCTTGTAATGCGCCCAGCCGCGAGGTAGCGGTCCGTACAACTTGTCATTCAACCCTTTAACTCGCGCATTATCGATCCACCTTTCTTCAGCACTCTGCCAACCGGGACCCGTCGGATTGGTGAAAATCTGAGTGCCAGCGATGGATGCATGGGCATTGTGCCTTCCATCGAAGGCAATACCGCGCCAATCGATAAAACTTCCTGTCCAGCCGGCCGTGCAGTTCATTAAGTCGGCATCGTAAAGCACGAAAACATTACCCTTGGAAACTCCCCCTTCCCCGGCATCAATCCGAATGGCGATGGCCTTGTTAGCGATCCCTGCACCGGGAATCTCCAGCGAGGTCGTAAGGTAAGGTCCATAGTTCATCTGATCCCATTTACCCGCAAAGGCGTTCGAGGAAAAGAAGGTGGCAAATAGAATTGTGATGAATTTCATAAATGAGTCGGCCGAGATTGTGCCGAGATGAAGAATACTGTCAATGCCAGCTCTAATGATTCAATATAAATTCTGCCGAATTGAAAACCGCCCACAGGAGATCCTCAACAGCAGCGCGGCGATTGCCTTTGTGTTTCTCAAAGTAGACGGCAACTATTTCCTCTTCCTGTTCCGTTGGGAAGCGACTCAAAGCCGTCAGATAAATAGTCTCAGCAATTTTCAACGGCGTTTCCTTGCCATCGGCCAATCTTCGGGCAAGGCCTTTTTCGTGAACGATCTTTGAATTGAGTTTCTCCGCATGCATCAAGTGCAGGGATTGCACAACCGTACCCTTGGTGTTGCGTTCACAAGGTGGATCACTACTGGAATTTGGCCGACCAAAGGCATCCATGAACTCAGAACTGATCTTAAAGTTCCATGTCTCCATTGCCCGCGCACTGGGCCAAGTAGCTGAAAACACCTCGGGCACGCCAGTAACATCGCTAACAGCATCCATCAATACTTCAGCGCTGAGGCGACGGCGATAACCGCGTGAGAAATGGCGGTTGTCCCCCCGATTGGTCTCGTTTGGCTTTGAGCTGAGTTGATAAAGGCGACTTTGCATCACGGTACGAATGAGAGCTTTTTGATCATACTTTAAATCAACAAAACGTTTGGTGAGTGCATTTAGCAACGCAGTGTTTACCGGGGGGTTGGAAGCTCGCATATCATCGACCGGCTCGACAATCCCGCGACCAAAGAAGGCACCCCACACGCGGTTTACCATCGCACGGGCAAAAAAAGGATTATCAGGTTGCACCATCCAGTCAATGAGCACATCACGTGGATCTACTCCAGCGACAATAGTTGGTTTTGGTCCATCCGGCGGCTTTGGAGCCACTACCTGACCGCTAACCGGATGCTTAATCTCGCCACTGGATCCGTGATAAAACCATTCGGCACCTCCGGATATCGGAGGAGACACCCCACTTCCCTTTCGCTTCACTTGGGAGAAATACGCAGCCATGGAATAAAAGTCCGTCTGCGTCCATTTCTCATTGGGATGATTATGGCATCGCGCACATTCGAGACGCATGCCGAGAAATATCTGGCTGAAGATCTTGGCCATTTCATCAGGTGTACGTTTGTCACGATAAACCACCGCAGGTCCAAAGCGATGCGTACTGCCGGTAGCGGCAACCATCTCGCGCGCAAAAACATCCAACGGCTTGTTTTTACGAAAGGCCTCACGCAACCATTGATCAAGAACATACACACTCTTAAGTCCCGCACGATCCGGGTTGGGTCGCACAAGATCGGCCCACTTGTTCGCCCAATGGTCGGCGTAGGCGGGGTCGACCAGCAGGCGGTCGATGAGTTTGCTGCGCTTATCCGGTGACTTATTAACGATGAACGCCTTCGCTTCCTCCGTCGTCGGCAGTCGACCGATAGCATCCAGCGATGCACGTCTTAAAAACTCTGCATCGGTGCAGAGGTCCGACGGAAACAACCCTAGTTGCTGAAATTGCGCATGCGCCAGTTCGTCAATGAAATTATTGGCCGGCAACTCGGAGTACCCTTTTGTAGGTAAACGGTTTTCCGCCGGCACGGTAATACGTGCTATGGCCACCTGACCCATGTAACGCGCAAGAATGGTTCCCTCTCCATTCACCTCACCGACGGTCACACGGCCATGATCATCGACTGTTGCCACCTCGCCGTCGTTGGATATATAATCCGTCAGACCCGTCACATCGCGCACGCTGCCATCAGAATAATGCGCTTGTACGATCAGTCGTTGCGATTGCGCACGGCGATACACGCGCTCCGCAGGTTCCACGTTTACTCGCTCCAGCACCGGCTCCTTTTCGCGCTTGTACACCATGCCGTCACGGATCCACTGCAGCAATACCCGCTCGGATTCTGACCCCGGCTTGATTCGCTGTCCGCCCTCATGCGGAATGACCAGCGTCGGTTTTTTAACAATAAGGCTTTCGGACGGAAACGTCGGAAATACCCGTCGTCCGCGCGCATCCTCAACAATTTCGCGCCAATCGCTCTCAGGATCGTATGTGAATACCGAAAGTTTAAATCCGTTTTTCCCATCTGGCTTGGCGTGACACGAACCTGTATTGCAACCCGCTTTGCTGAGGATCGGCAACACATCATTCACAAAGCTCAACGGCATGTTTTCTGCGCGTGACTTAACTCTCACTAAAATATATTCGGCATGTGAGCCGTACTTAGCCGTAACCACTGCCTCGCCTGGTGCCAAAGCACGCACTAAGCCGTCATCATCCACCGAGGCCACCTTGGGTTTGTTGCTTTTAAAGCGCGCATAGTGCGTCACGTCCACCGCACGCTTGCCAACCTTGCCACTCACTAAAAGGTGCTGCTGAGCATTCACTTTTAGTAAAACATCGCCGGGCGCCAATGTGATTCCCGAGACACTCGGCGCATCCTGCGCCAGTGAAGTGCATCCAGCCGCTGCCAGCAAAATCAAGATGGGTGAAAGTTTTTTCATTCCGCCTTCAACGTCACTGCCAACTTGTTATCCCTGAAAACGTAGACCGCACCATTATGTCCACCCACTGCCAGCAGCTTCGCATCTGCCGAGGCAGTTGCGCAATGCAGGTGGCCAGATGAGCCGCTCAGGCGCCGTTCCTTGGCTGAACTGGAGCCCGCCGCGCCCGTGTGACTAATGATGCTCGTGAACACACGAGCCAAACCATCCTCGGAGGATGTCACCAATATCTGTCCATCCGCCGACCAGCTAAGACCGGTAACGCCCGCCTTATGCGTGCGGATCTGCGTCGCTTTGAGATTTGTTTTCAAGTCCCAAAGCATCACCTGCTTATCCGCGCTCGCGGAAGCAACCCGCGTAGCGTTGGTGTCGAACATCACTGCATACACTGCGCCGTGGTGTCCTTCCAGTTGCGAAGTCTTTTTGTGCGTTTTCAAGTCCCATACTTTTACAATCCGGTCACCGCCACCCGTAGCCAATTTCTTGCCATCCGCGCTAACAGCCAGCCCAAATATTGTGTCCGCATGGGCATTCCACTCTACCAATTTTGCCCCATCGGACAGCTTCCATTGCCGTACCATACCACTTTCTGAAGGCACGCCATCCGCGGTGAACAGCGACAAATTGTCAGGCGTAAAGACGATCGCTGACGTGCGACCGTTTAATCCGGTGAACTCGCGTTCCAGTTTAAAATCTGAATTCCACAAACGCACTTTGCGGTATTCTCCGCTGGCCAGCCATTTGCCATCAGGGCTCCAAGCAATCGATTGCACAACATCACGATGTCCATCGAGCGTCGCCACCACCCTGTTGGTCTGTGAAAGGTCGTGCACTACCACCGTGCTACCACGCGCGATGGCGAGGCGCTTAGCATCAGGCGCGAGCGTCACGGCGAGTACGGGGGTATAGCCTTTGGGTAATGTTGCCAGCTTGTCGTGCGTCGGACGCGCGCGATCCTTAAGGAGGGAGGCGTTCCATTTTGCACCAGCATTCACCCATTTTTCAAGAGCCCCGATAGCGCTTGGCGAAAGCTGATCCTTGGGTGGCATGTGCGGATCAGCAGCCGACTGTAACACTTGAATAAGCCGACTAGCCGACGCCTTGCCTGGCAGGAGCACCTTGCCTTCCTCACTCCCACGCAAAGTGGCTTTGCGGGTTGTTAGATCAAGACCGCCTTTCTTCTTACTAGGATTGTGACAGGAGAAACAGTTTGCCTTCAGCAATGACATTGCCTCCGGTGTGCCGGCATGTACGGCGCACGTCAGAACACACAAAAGAATAGAGACAACTCTAACCATTGCTCCCAATGAGAATACAACTGACCCAACAATGTTCAAATTATTTCCGCTCGATCAATTGGCGCTTGAGGGTAAACGACTGTTGCAAATCCGGAATCACCGTGACCAACAGTGGATCCTTTTTTCCGCCTTGGGTTAATTGCACCCGAATCACCTTGGGAGCATTAGCAAACGGGTTATCTTTCCTCTACTTGTGGCCATCGCCATGCATATAAAGAATGGGCTGGTCGAGTTTTCGTGAGGCAGAAATAAAACGCTTGGCAAATGCCCCATGTCGGCTCTGACGGGGAAGGCGTGGGCAAACGTCAACTGTTTTTGTACCGCCGTGGAAACCTGCAGTAGAATTCCAATCAACTTCATTTAGTCGGTCAATCTATCGACTCGTCGTAGCATTAGCAATCGAAACTCCAGTGCCTGAGAGCCAGGGATTTTCAACGCACGCAGAGTCAACTCACCTTGGCCTTTTTTCAACTCTATTACACCCATCCGCATCGGCTTAAAATCCTTCACATACGATTCTTGACGTAATACACGGTCATTCTCTTTTCCTCGCACAGGCACTCCATTTGGCTGAGTGATGGTCGCGCGCAGGCGGCTGCTGTTGTGGCTCAGCTCGATGATCGCTCCAACGTCTGCCTTGGGCACCGCGTAATGCAGTATTACCTCGTAGCGACCACTCGCCCCAACCTCGGTCTCCCATGTAAGTTTGTCTTTAAGCTTTGTCCAATTGGTGAAATAGGAGCAGTTTGGAAAACGATTCGAACGTTTGATGTCGCCATGGGCGGTAGCATCGCGTGCCGGTATTTGCGTCCACGCATAATCAGGATGTGCAATCATAAATGGCCGTCCTCCACGCTTCAATTCAGAAAGCACGCCATCTTGCCAATCTATTACGGCTTGACGAAGACTCCCGGCAATTTTGGGATTTTTTTTACTGATGTCCTTGCTTTGGCCAGGATCAGCGATCATGTCGAAGAGCTTACCCGTGTTATCCAACCGGTATTGCTGTGTGCGCACGCTTACACGCCCTCCCCAATGCGAAAAAATATTTCGATCTTTCCAAGATGCACTTTTGCCGAGCAGCAATGGCTTGAGGCTGCGGCCATCAAGCTTCTTTTGGCTGACCATCGGGATATTAGTCAAATCGGTCAGCGTGGGCAGTAGATCTATGGCTGCACTAATTTGCTTCACCTTCGTCCCTGCCTTGATGCCTTTCGGCCAGCGTACAAGCAGCGGTGATCGCACACCGCCCTCATCTGTAGAGCCTTTGCGACCCTTCATTCCTCCGTTCCAGCGCCAACCATTCGGCCCATTGTCATGGAAAAAAACCACGATCGTATCATCGGTAATTTTCAGGTTATGGAGCTTCTGGAGAATACGCCCGACGTTCCAATCAATATTCTCACACATGGCCAACGCACACCGCACATGCGTCAGGTTTTCTTGCTGGCGTGGCCTAAGGTTTGGCTTCTGCCAATCGCGATGGTGCATGGAAAGTTTCTTGCTCTCAAACTTCTTCCAGAATCGATCTGGCACCTGCATCGGCGAATGCGGTGTATTGTATGGAAGATAGGCAAAGAAAGGCTTTTTCTTCCGATGTGCATCTTCCATGAAAGTAATAGCCTTATCGGTGAAGTCGTCGATAC
Organism: Limisphaerales bacterium; assembly: GCA_965659445.1. Taxonomy (GTDB): domain Bacteria; phylum Verrucomicrobiota; class Verrucomicrobiia; order Limisphaerales; family UBA1100; genus UBA1100. The sequence goes on from CBFHWX010000085.1 coordinate 10,074, forward strand.
AAAAGCCGTTGCCTTTCACAATGCGACCGTTATGTTCCAAAGGCGGGCTGAAATAATCACCCCAGTGCCCGGAGCAGAAGCCATAGAACTCATCAAATCCGCGACCATTTGGATGGTACGGATACTGCATTCCATTGTGCCATTTACCAAACGCACCAGTCGAATAACCCGCGGCTTTGAAAGTATCGCCGACGGTTTGCTCATCAAGATCCAACCGTTCGCCTCCAGCCGAGGTGCTGTAAATGCCACCGCGCACATGATAACGCCCTGTCAAAAATTCCGCGCGCGTCGGCGAGCAAACCGGGCAAACAAAGAAATGATCAAAGCTCGCACCGTCGCGGGCAAGTGAATCGATATTCGGCGTGGAAAGATTCTTGTTTCCGCTCAGGCTGAGATCTCCCCAGCCCTGATCATCAGTGAGGATGACGACAATATTCGGTTGTTTGGCCTGCGCGAAGAGGCAAAGAAAAATCAGAAAAAAAGTAGCAATACATTTCACTTGCGAATGCTTGCGCAGGAACAAGAGGGCGTGAAGGAAAAACTATTTGTTATCCCACAAAGCACGCGAATGACCGATTTCATATTGAAACCCAACCGCACTAACCGGCACAAGCACCGCGTGGCCATCGGCAAAAATCACGCTCGCTCGGCCAAGGTGACGGTTGACCATGCGGTTAGAACTGGTTTTCCAGTCTTCACCTTCGGGCGTTTCAAAAACGAGAGTTTTTTTACGTTTTGATTTACGGGGTGATTCACGCCATTTGTCCGGATTGGATTCACTCGGGTTTTGAATCTCGCCGGCATCACCAAAGGCCACGGTCATCGAGGGATTGCGAATTGAACCGATGTCTTGGAGTTTGCTTAATTGGCGATTGTAGCCGATCTCAAACTGCATGTGACCAGTCTGGGGCGAATAATTTCCATAGCTCCCCAATAATTCAATCCAGTTCACCTTCTCAGGCTGACCGAGTTTGGGCAGACTGATCGGGACCAAAGCCCCGTCGTGATGATCGGCATATTTTTGGAAAGCCACTCCAATCGACCGGCCGTAGTTCAAGCTTTCCTGCGCTACTGCCTTTTGGCGGGTTTTCGCCAGAGATGGAAGAACAAGACCCACGATCAATCCAATTAACAAAATAATCACAAACAATTCTAACAGCGTAAAACCGCGCAAAGCACAACGACTCCACGGGGTACACTGGTTGGGTGACATGTCGACAATTTACTTAACTTATTAAGTTAGTCAAGGCCTGAGAAGGTGATAACGGTCGATGGCCGGCTTTGCCAAGCGAGTGGTCTTGCCATTGGGCCACTGCACCTCCAGTGCATCGACAGACTCTGTTTTGCCGATACCAAAATGAACCGTGTTGGCGTGTTGGGCATCGAAGGAATCACCGGTAACAATGGGCAAAAACTGACGTTTCTTGCCTTGAACCACTGAAACAACAGCCCCTATGGGCTGCCCTTCCAAGTGTACTCCAATCCAGTGGTTGCCGGTTTTTAAACGATTCCGGATAACCTGAATGTAACCTTCACGTTGCTTATCGTCGCCGCGTTTCCGCCCTTCCACTACCACCAGATCCGGTCGTCCGTCATGATCCAAATCCGCGGAAACCACCGAGCGGCAATCGCTCTCGTGCGACACTCCCATCAGGAACGCCACGTTCTGGTAGGAACCATTGCCCTCATTCATGAACAGCACGTTGTGCTCATAACCGTTCCAGGAAATATCCGAGCCCATTCCTTTCATGGAGTTCCTAAACACCACATCTAGCACAGGATTCTCCACCTTGGCAGCCTGATATATATCCTGCCGCCAG
>CBFHWX010000086.1:0-11443 GCA_965659445.1 Limisphaerales bacterium
CACTGATCAGAAGCGGCTGACCTATCTGCCTGGCTATGATGGCGGGCCATTTTTCTCACCTGATGGTAAGCGGGTTATTTGGCGGCATTTCACGGAGAAGGGCGACACGGCTGATATTTACACAATGAAGACAGATGGCACTGACATTAAGCGGCTCACGGATTTTGGTGCCATGTCTTGGGCTCCGTATTTTCATCCCTGTGGGGAGTATGTTGTGTTCGCTTCAAACAAGCTCGGGTTTTCGAATTTTGAATTATATCTGGTTGATTCTGCGGGTAGCCGTGAGCCCATTCGGGTAACTCATACCGATGGATTTGATGGATTACCTGTTTTCTCGCCGGACGGAAATAGCCTAATGTGGACCTCTAACCGTACGGAAAATGGAAAGTCACAGCTCTTTTTTGGAAAATGGAACCATTCGGAAGCTTTGGTTGCGCTCAATAAAGCCAAGAAAAGTCTCGTGAAGCCGCTGCAGTTGCCTGAAGCACAGAAGAATATAGCAGTTTCGGAGAAGCTCGATTCGAGCATTTCAGAGGCGGACTTTCGTTTGCAAATCGGAGTCTTGGCGTCAGACGAATTTGAGGGTCGTGATACCGCCTCAAAAGGAATCGAGAAGGCCCGCAACTACATCATTGACCAGCTTAAGACTTTGGGGCTAAAGCCCGCTGATAAGGAGGGCACATTTACACATCCGGTATCCATCAAGTTTGGAGTCAATGCGATCAAGGATAAGAATGAATTGGTAATAGTTGGTAAGGACGGCAAGGAAACAAAGTTTGTATATGGTAAGGACTTCAGCCCGACCTCCTTTACCGCAAACAACACGCTGGAGTCAGAAGTGGTTTTCGCTGGCTACGGCCTCTCGGTGGCGGGTAAGCCCGGTGAAGGATATAATTCCTATTCCGATATCAATGCGACGGATAAAACGGTGCTCGTGTTACGTTATGTGCCTGAACAGGTAAAAGGTGAGCGGCGGCAGAAGCTTATGCGCAGTGCCGCTTTGGTTCGTAAAGCTACTGTGGCGCGATCGCACGGGGCGAAGGCTGTGATAATTGTCTCAGGCCCAAATTCGGATAAGTCAAATAATCTTATCCCTTTAAATTATGTGCGAGGTGCTACCAGCACGGGTGTTATTGCAATGTCCGCCAATCATAAACTTGCCGATGCCCTATTGGCGGCCGCTGGCAAGGGTGACATTAAAAAAATACAGGATAGTCTAGATAAAGAAAACCCGCATACTCCCATGGGGTTTGCATTGCCCGGGGTAAAGATACGTATCACGTCCGCTGTTAAAAAGGTAACACGGCCTGACCATAACATTATAGCCATCCTCCCCCCTGGAGTGAAAGGTGAGGATGTCGAGTACGTCATGATAGGTGCACACTATGATCATCTCGGATACAATGATGGTTCTATTAACCCCAAGGGCGGCAATCCTGGGCGCATACACAATGGTGCCGATGATAATGGGTCGGGCACGGTGACACTTTTGGAATTAGCCGCGTGGTTGGCGGAGCAACGAAGAAAACACCCACACAAATTCAAACGCGGCATCATCTTCTGCTGGTGGACAGGTGAGGAATTGGGCCTTCTGGGCTCGGCGCAGTATGCCAAGACTCCACTAATTCCCTTTAAGCAGGTAACTTCCTATATCAACTTGGATATGGTCGGCAGGATGAAAGATAATAAGCTTATTATTCAGGGAATCGGCACCTCGAGCGTTTGGAAAAAGCTCATCGAGAAACGCAATGTGGCCGGTGGTTTCAGCCTCAAGCTTCAGAATGATCCTTATCAGCCAACTGATATCACCTCCATCTACCCCAAGGGCGTACCCTCAATCTGCCTCTTCACTGGACTTCACAAGGATTATCATAAACCAACTGACGATCCAGACACGCTCAATTACGAAGGGATGGAGAGGCTGGGACAATTCGCAGGGCGTCTGCTGATGGACTTAGCCGGAGAGATGGAACGGCCCGATTACATCAAGGTGGAACGTGGCAATAAGGGTGGGGGATCGCGCAGCGAAATGCGCGCTTACACCGGCGTCATCCCTGATTACGGATCGGAGGTTGAGGGGTTGCTCATTAGCGATGTGGCACCGGGTGGTCCTGCAGCCAAGGCCGGGATCAAGGGAGGTGATGTGGTGATTGAATTTGGGGGTAAAATAATCAAGAATATCTACGATTACACCGCTGCCTTAAATGGCATTAAGATTGGCAATCCGAGTAAGGTTGTGGTGATGCGCAAAAAGAAAAAGGTGGAACTGAAAATTACGCCTGAAGCGCGGAAGTAATATTGAATATTAGGAAACTGGAGAGGCGAGGCTGCTAACCCTTCAATTTTCCCTTCACGAAATTTAGAATTCTCTCATTTCTAGCCAAAACAAAATCAGTTATATTGTCTTTATACAACTGGTATTCGCGAACATTACTTGGCAGGGGTGGGTTCTCAAAACTATCAAATGGAACGCAAAACCTTATCGATGAATAATCTTCCTTTACTAGATCTTGTAGAAGGAAGAAGTCAACGTACCCCTGAAAATCATTAAATAGATTAAAAAACTCGGGGTACCTTCTTAAGGTGTCACTAAGTGAGCTTTCTTCATTAGCATAATGGTGTCGAATGCATTCTAGGGTTAGGTCGAACCGATCTTTAATGTGTCGGTTCATCCCTCGTGAGCCATTGATGGTCATCTTATTATTAACCTTATTGCCGGGAAAAATTATGTACCCGCCGATGGTGCTGCAAGTTGTGAAGAATTTCTCAATTTCGTTAGATGGAAGCTGGCTGGTGATGTGGGACATGCTTTTTATCCGGCTGTAGGTATGTCCTATTGAGTCACTGGTCAGATGGAATTCTCCTAGTTCGGACTTATGGTGAAGATAAGATCCGGATCTTGTGTCTGTTAATTTAAAGCTCAATCCATTCGGCAGAGATTTACTCCAAAGGAGTTTATGATATTTACGGAGTTTTGGGCTATATGAATCAGGATCTTTCCCAGTGGGTGTATCGGAATAAACATCGAAGTCTGTATCAACTAGCTCACTCATATAACAGAAGCTCCTTAAAAGTCAGGTGATTCAGTCGCCATAGCGGAATTACATTGGAACGCTAGCAGAGTGTTACTGCACTTTCAATGGCTAGGAGGTGCCAGCATATTTAGAGGATGTTTGACGGCATGGAACAAACCTAAGAATCTCCGAAATTGCTAGGGTTTGGACTGTAAGTTCCACCACCTGAGCCTGCCAATCCTAAGTTACAATCTCTGGAACAATTCCAGCAATCTTTCACGATTGAAGCCGGGAGGGTTTTTGTCCAGCAACCAGCGTACATCTTCTTTAGCCTTTTCGTTTTTCTTGAGGCGCATATACATGAGGGCACGGTTGAGGTGTTCCTGTGGTGAATCAGGCTGGAGCAGAATGAGCGTATTCAGGTAACGCAGCAAAGTTTCAGGTGGCTCGTTGTCATTGCTAACGCCGATTAGGTTGCGAAGCATGCGAACAATGATGGCCCGGTTATCGACGGGTTCAAGGTGAGCGTCCTGCAACGGGATGCCGGCAATATTCTGAACGATTTCCGCTGCATCCTTGCGCGAGAGTAGCCTGGCTCCTTCGTAGACATCGATGAGTTGAGGTTCTCTATTTTCGCGCAATTGGGCCACCACAAAATGGCCAGGGAGGCCTATGCCGGCCATCTTGAGGCCAAGGTGACGAGCAAGCTCCATGTAGAGCGCTGAGAGGGTGATGGGGATGCCTTCGCGGTCATCAATCACTTCATTGATGTAACTGTTTGATCGATTGTAATAATCTCCTCGGCTGCCGTGAAAGCCGTTTTCCTCAAACATATATTTGGCTAAGGCATTAAGTTTATCATCTTCGGAAGCTTTGGCGGGCAGGGTGGATTGAATGTCTACTGCCATGCCTTCGACGGTTTGTTTGTAGTGGGCGATTTCCAATTCCGCATTGTCGAGGCGCGAGATCAGTAGCGCGGCGTGGAGGAGGTCGATTTTGTTTGCGGGCAAGCCCATGTGCTTGATCAATTGATCCTGCACAGATTTTTCATGGACAATATCTGCCAATCGTCGGAGTTGATTGGCATGTATCTCCAGTTGCTCAGCGCGCTTGCGAATGAGGTCCTGATTCAAGTCTGCTTCGTTCTTGAGATTGTTTACCGTTTCTAAATTAAACTCATCCTTGGGCTCCAGATTATCGATGGCTTTTTTAAGTTTGGCTAAAAGTTCGGCTTGTGGAGCAAGGCTGGGGAGTTTCTTGCCAAGTCGAAAATTCCGAAACTCTACCTCCGTATTTCTAAATTTTGCCAACCCGACATGGCCTTCGCTTAGGCCATCATCTTCGATTTTAAAGGCGATATGATCATTAACAAAACAATGGATCTGACCTTTCTCATGGCGAACCTTAATTGTGTTCCATTCGCCGGGCTTGTAATGCTTGGAATCCACGTCCATGAGAATGGTCCAGGTAAAAACGTTGGCACCGTCGAATCTCGTAAGGCGTAATTTACCGGCGGTGGGGTAAAAGCCGTAATGCTTTTGGGCTCCATCAGAGCAGAACACCAACCCGGCAGCGCCCGCCTCGTCACCAAGCTTCAGTGACACTTCCAGTTCATAAGGGAATTCCGGGTCCATCTTTTTAGAGAGACACAGTGAGCGCCCACCAAAACCTGTGCCGGCTTCTTTCACGGTTATTCGACCTGCTCGCTGGAGCCATTGGGCACCCATGATTGGTTTCCATTCCTTGGGATTCAGCGAGCCGATGGTCAGCCATCGTTGCATCGGGACGGGATTGGGCTTTGTAATGAGAGGCTTAATGGTGTTGATCGGCATGGCGAATCCCAGGTTCGCAGTCACAGTTGATTTCATTGTCATGATTCCGTGCACGCGTCCTTGTCGGTCCAGTATTGGTCCTCCGCTGTTTCCCGGCTCCACTGGAATGGCAATCTGAAGCATCTCGCCCAGCTCAAATTTGCGTCTTGCTGAAAGAACACCTTGTACGACGCTGCCAGTAAGTCCCATGGGATTACCCAAGGCAATAACTGAGGCTCCCTGATTGAGTTGATCTGAATCTCCCAAAGGAAGTGGTTTTAGGGTATGGCCTTTTATCTTGAGGATCGCCAAATCCTGTTTGCGGTCAAACGCGTGAACCGCCAATACCGCAAGATCCTTGCCCTCAGCCGTGCGCACACGAATAGGTCGGGCCTCCCCGATCACATGCAAAGAAGTGGCAATCAGATTATTGGCAATGGCAAAGCCGGTGCCTGTGCCATCTTTGACGTCGCCCCGGCCACCATGAATGATCGTGACCACAGAGGATTTTGCTGCGGCAGTGATAATTTCGACTGGCTTCGCCTCGGGTGGTTTTGCTACCTGATTTTGGGCATTCAATGGAATGATCAGTGTTAGCGCAAATAGAGGTGAAATTAATTTCATGATAATTTTAGTCGGTAGTTTGGAAGTGGATGGTATGCTGTGATGCCTCAGAGGCGAGTGAATTCTATCCCATGATAGAAGTACCTTTGGTCTCTCCAGTTAATTCGTCATTGCCAGCATCATCTCGAGCGTTAGTATTTCCGCATGAAGAAAAATCCTTCCCCGCGTGTTGAAGTAATGGATTGCTGCGAAACGTCGCGGCGTGAATTTTTAAGGGTGGCCGGCACCGGATTGGCAGTGTCAACCGTCGCGCCAATGGCTGGAGAAGTGTTTGCTGAAAAAAAGAACAAAGATTCCACCCCCGATACATTGGTCACGCATTTGTATAAAAGCCTGAATGAAAAACAGCGTAAGGCGATCTGCTTTCCATGGAATCATCCGTTGCGAGACCGGGTGGAGAACAATTGGCACATCACGAAACTAGCCGTTGGGGACATGGAGGATGAGCAAATTGATCTGGTGAAGGATATTTTTAATGGCTTACATAGCCCAGAATATCGCAAGAGCGTGTATGAACAAGTGGAACATGATTCTCCAGGTGGCTTTGATGACAGTGCCATTGCGATTTTCGGGAAACCAGGTACTGGTAAATTCGAGCTCGTGTTCACGGGACGCCATGTTACTCGGCGCTGCGATGGGGATTCGCTTGAAGGGGCGGCATTTGGTGGGCCAATTTTTTATGGTCACGCAGCCAAAGGTGGGTTTAATGAAAAAGCAGATCATGAAGGGAACGCTTACTGGTTTCAGGCTAAGCGACCAAACGAGCTTTTTCAGGCGCTGGATGGTAAGCAACGTAAAGTTGCGCTACTGGGCAAATCACGCGGTGAACACGGTACCAAGACAGTACAGTTAACTGGTAAAAAAAATGGTCTCCCTGGGCTGCGGACTGCTGATATGAGTAAGGATCAAAATGGTCTTATGCGTGAGGTGATGAAAGATATGCTCGCTCCTTTCCGAAAGAAGGATGCCGACGAGTCGATGAAGCTTATTGAAAAGAACGGATTTGAAAATCTGCATATCGCCTACTACAAGGATGAGAATATTGGCAAAGATGAGGTTTGGGATGTTTGGCAAGTAGAAGGTCCCGCAATGATCTGGTACTTCCGAGGCAGGCCGCATGTGCACACATGGCTGCATATTCGAGACAAAGCCTAGAGGAAGTTTGAAATCTTATCTCGGCAAGGGCTAAGCCAGAATTTTTGCTTAATTTTTAATAAGTGAAATATTCAAAATCAGTTATACTTGTAATTTTATCCCTTTTAGCTTCATCGCTGCTAGCTGTTAATCCAAGCAAGGCTGAGTTCGAAAAGGACATTCTCCCAATTATCAAGGCAAACTGTTATTCCTGCCATGATGATGGAAAGGCGAAAGGGGATTTGTCCCTCGAGGTTTTCAAGACCAAAAATGACGTTCGGCGTTACTACAAGATTTCAGAGCAGGTTTTCAAGAAAGTACTTACGGGGGAAATGCCGCCTGAGAATTCGAAGAAACGACCCAGCAAAGAGGAACGGGCACTTGTCACGAGTTGGATTAGAGCGTCTCTGGATGATTTTTATGCGAATGCTCCACCCAACCCGGGCCGCGTGACAGTGCGCCGACTGAACAGGAGTGAATATAATAACGTCATTCGTGATCTGATGCGGATTAATTTTAAACCTGCAAAAGATTTTCCGCCTGATGACTCGGGATACGGGTTTGATAATATTGGCGATGTTCTATCTGTCTCGACAATTCTGCTTGAGAAATACCTTTTGGCAGCCGAAAAAATTGCCGAGCAGGCTGTTGCCGTGCCGCCTCGCGGGAAATCCCTGCCGCGAGCTCGATGGACGGAATTCCAGAAGCAGTACTTCAAATACCCGATACCGGCTGATAACCGAAGGCGGATCGCTGAAGATTTTGTCCAGGCGTTCATGCGGCATGCATATCGACGTGAAGTGACACGGGAAGAAATCAAGGCCGTTTTGGTTTTGGCCAAGCAGGCGGTGAATGATGGGGGTAGTTTTGAGGAAGGCGTGCGTTTGGCTGTTCAAGCGGTGCTGATCTCGCCGCACTTTCTCTTTCGGTGGGAGCTCGATGGCAAACCTGACAATCCTCAGGCTATTCGTTCACTTAATGAATTCGAACTGGCCTCACGCCTGTCGTTTTTCCTGTGGAGCAGTCAACCCGACGACCAGTTGTTGAAGTGTGCTCAAAAAGGGCGACTCCGCAAAAACCTCGACAGTGAAGTGGGGCGCATGTTGAAAGATGCTCGGGCGCAATCGTTTGTTGAGAATTTCGCCGGCCAATGGCTTGAATTACGCAATCTGGATGTTTATCAGCCTGATAAAAAATTATTCCCCACCTTTACTCCTGCGTTGCGAAATGACATGCGACAGGAGACGGAGCTGTTATTTGCCCACGTCATGCGCGGCAATCGGAGCGTGCTGGAGCTTTTGTCTGCCGACTACAGTTTTGTGAATGCGCGCCTCGCCGCGCATTATGGAATTCCCGATGTGCAGGGTGAAAAATTCAGATCTGTTTCGTTGCGTGGGACATCCCGCGGTGGCATTCTGGGGCACGCAAGTATTCTTACGATTACTAGCGATCCCAATCGCACCTCACCGGTAAAGCGCGGCAAGTACGTCTTGGAGAATATACTGGGAACTCCACCTCCTGAGCCTCCGCCCGACGTTCCTCCCCTTAGTGAGTCAGGGGAAATAACCGGCACCCTGCGTGAACAATTTGTGAAGCATCGCCAGGATCCCACCTGTGCCTCCTGTCACAAGGTAATGGACCCTATCGGTTTTGCGTTCGAAAATTACGATGCCATTGGGCGTTATCGTACAAAGGATAACGGCATCCCCATTGATGCCAGTGGTAAACTTGAGACCGGTGAGCCGTTTAAAAACGCGACCGATCTGCGCCGTATACTGCTTAACCGAAAACGCGAATATTTTGCCCGTTGTATCACCGAAAAAATGCTGACTTACGCCCTGGGTCGGGGATTGGAGTATTACGACAAACGTACAATCGACAATATCGTGACGCGTTTGAAAAAGAGTAATTATCGTTTCAGCGAGCTGGTTCAAGGAATTGTCACCAGCCTGCCCTTCGACATGAAACGGGGTGAGGCAGGGGAATAAGCCTGTCCTTGTTATTTGAACCAAAATTGATTATTATGCGTCAAACGATGGAGGAATGATTAAAACCCTACAAATTCCACGGCGAACATTTCTGCGAGGGCTCGGCACTGCCATCGCGCTTCCAACCTTGGAGGCAATGATTCCCGCGCGCGCGCTGGCGGCGGGTAAAGTCGAATTCCCCACGCGCATGGCGTTTATCTATATTCCAAACGGCGTCATCCAAGAGAATTGGAATGTGAAAGGGGAGGGGAAAGATTATCAGTTTTCAACCATCCTTAAGCCGCTGACCAAGCATCGCGATGATCTGCTCGTATTGAGCGGCTTGGCTCATGACAAGGCAAAGGCAAATGGCGATGGTGCGGGTGACCACGCGCGCGCCAATGCGACATTCCTTACTGGCTGTCAGGCTCGCAAGACCAGTGGCGCGGACATTAAATTAGGAGTCTCCGTAGATCAGGTTGCTGCACAGAAGATGGCTGGCAAGACACGGCTTGCTTCGCTTGAGTTGAGCAGCGATGGAGCTCGTCTCAGCGGTCGCTGCGATTCCGGCTATAGCTGTGCATATCAATTTAATCTTGCGTGGAAAAATGGCTCTACGCCGATGCCGCCAGAATCCAACCCGAAGGAGGTATTCGATCGGCTGTTTGCCGGAGGAAGTAAAAAGGAAGTGGCCGAGAACAAACAGCGTCGGGAGAGCTACCGAAAAAGCATCCTAGACTTTGCGCTGGAGGACGCCAAGCGGCTCGAGAAAAAACTCGGATACACCGATAAACGCAAACTCGACGAGTATCTTGACTCCATCCGCGATCTCGAAAAGCGAATCGAAGCCGAGGCCAAATCCAATATAGATCTGCCGCCCGGATTCACCGTTCCGGTTGGTAAACCCCGCGACTTTGGCGCGCATGTTCGAATGATGGGTGACATGATGGCGCTTGCTTTCGAAACAGACAGCACACGTATTATTTCATATTTGCTCGCGCATGACGGTGACAATCGTAGTTATCCACACCTGGGCGTACGCCAGGGCCATCACAGCATTAGTCATCACCGGAATGCCAAGCCCTCTATATTGAATCTTACGAAAATTAATCGTTACCACTGTTCCCTTTTCGCGCATTTTCTGGATCGCCTCAAGGCCATCAAGGAAGGTGACGGCACACTGCTCGACCACAGCATGATTGTGTACGGCGGTGCCATCGGCGATGGCAATCGGCACACGCATCACGATCTGCCTGTACTTCTTGCCGGCAAAGCCAACGGTGGCATTAAAACCGGCCGTCATTTGTCCTACCCGACGAACACGCCGATGTCCAACCTGTTTCTAAACATGTTAGACATTATGGGCACGCCCACCAATCGTTTGGGTGACAGCACGGGGCGGTTGAAGGATCTCTCTTAAGCCGGTTTTGTGCCGGTCGCCAGGATTGTTTCAAAATGAGGAGGTTCTTCTTCGCGCGCAACATTGATTACTTCGACATTCTTGAATCCTGCCTTCTCAAGCCAATCACGAAGTGTGTTCTTGGGAAAGCCCATCCAGCGATCGCCATAGAGGTTTTTGGCTTGCGTAAAATTATGTTCGAGGAGGTCAATGATGATAACCTTACCACCGGGCCTCAATATCCTATGTGCAGCCGACAGCGCAACTTCAGGATTCTGCGCATGATGTAGTGCTTGGCTGAGTAAGGAAACATCAACACTCTTTGCTTGCAGGGGGGGGGTCTCAATATCACCGTGCCTAAACTCTAAATTGCTTAGCTTGTTTTTCTTAGCCTTGCGCAAGCCAAAGTTGACGATACGTTTGGAGTTGTCGACACAGATAACTTTGCGTGCGTTGCGTGCAAGTAGCTCACCCAGCAGTCCTTCGCCTGATCCTAAATCAGCGATATCAAGAGGGGGGATTATTCGCAGTAGAAATTGGCCGAATGCCTGCCATGAGCGGCCGGGGCCGTATCGTCGGTCAAACCGGCCAGCGACTTGGTTGAAAAACACCCGGGCAGTGTCATTTCGGTTTTTCACAATCCGTTTTAAATTGTTCAGGTCATCCTTGTGTTTTTCGTTTTCTGATGCCCCTGTTAGGGCGAGCTTTATGCAGTCTTTAGCTGTTGTCGAAGCCAATCGATTTATTTGATAAATAGATCTCTTGCCGTCTTTTCTACAAATTAAGAGACCCGTTTCTTGAAGTTGGCCAAGGTGCGTTGAGATTCGTGATTGGTTCATCTCCATAATTTGCTGCAGTTCTTTTACGGACAACTCTTCCCGATGCAGCAATGATACCAACCGTAATCTTGTTGGATCACTGATCGCTTTCAGGCATTTTATTATGTGACTCATTTAACAAAAAATCAGTTGACGTACCTTGATTTTTATATATCATTGAATCCGGATACGTCAATATGTAAATTGGGATCTATATTAACTTATGGCTAGTAGTTATATTTTTTCATCGGAATCTGTTGGGGAGGGTCATCCAGATAAAGTGGCGGATACCATCAGCGACAGCATCCTCGACGCCTGTCTTAATCAGGATAAGCACAGTCGCGTAGCGTGCGAAACTTTTGTCAAAAGTAACGTTGTTTGTGTCGGGGGGGAAATCACGACTAGGGCAAAATTTGATTATGAGGAGCTAATTCGCAATACTATTCGAGATATTGGTTACGTAAATGAAGATGATGTATTTCATGCTGATCATGTATTCATTAACAATTATCTTACTGCGCAGAGCCCTGATATTTCTCAGGGAGTTGATGCCAAGGCTGCAAAGGGAAAAGCGAAGGCCGAGCAGGGGGCGGGTGATCAAGGGCTGATGTTTGGTTACGCCTGTGATGAAACGCCTGAGTTAATGCCCGCACCAATCATGTATGCACACCGACTG
>CBFHWX010000087.1:0-11312 GCA_965659445.1 Limisphaerales bacterium
CTGACATGGAGATTCCAGTTTTTCTGAAAAATCAAAGCGCGATCCTTGTTGCGCGCGAGGATTTTAGGCACCGCGTGCACCTTCACCACTGCGCGGCGGCGTTTGGTGACTTGGGTACGCTTCTCGATGAATCGGGAAATTGATTCGGGCGTTTTCTCCAGTAGCCACGTGCCTTTGAAGCGACTTTCAGAGTATTCAAAATCAGCTTGGCGCTGGATGACGTAGCGCGCGTCTGCCACTGGCCCAAACACATCGGCCATAGCTTGGGCAAACAAGCGGCTGGTGGCCTCATCAGCATTCTCGAGAAAAATGCGTACGTAACCGCCCGTTCGTTCGGCGGCGTGAATGCTGCGCTCGGCTTCGGCCCAACTCATGTTTTCCAGCAGCTCGGCCTCGGCCAGCCCGCCAATCACCGCGCGACCGATGGCTTGGGTGAGAGTGCCCTCGGTCCATTCTTGGCTGAGGAGTGACAGTGCCTTGAACCCCAAGCCGCCACCGTATTTTTTTTCCACCGCCAGGATGGGCTCGGGATGGTACGGTTCGCCGATTTTCCACAGGCTGCGGAAGTGTGGTCGCTGCTCCACACGCTCGAGCATATCGCGGTTAAGCTCCACCATATTTTCTTCTACGCCCTCTGGCTCAATTTCTGTGAACGCTGCGTGTACGTGGCCCACGCCTTTTTCGATGCAGCCGTCGTCGGTCACGCCGTATAGGTTGTTGTGTTTTTTGCGATACCGATGGTAATCGTCTAGGCCCTTTTTGAATTCGGGTGCGAGACAGACCACGTCCCAGTTGTTGGCCAGCTTCTCGGGCACGTCCGGGTCCAGTCGGAATGATCGGCCGCGTAATTGATTGATGGTCATTGAGGTGGTCACGCAGGTGAGGTCAATGAGCACATTGATTTTATTGGCGTCCCATCCTTCGCCAAGCAGCCCGCGGGTGCCCACGAGGCAGTGGGTGATGCCCTGCTGAAACAGCTCGGTGATCATCTCCACATACACACGCGGACACCAGTCAGCGCCCTTGCCAGAAAGAATGTGAAAGCCCTCGGTCTCCTGCCAAACGAATTCCACGGAAAATTTGTTGAGGGAGAGCCATTGCAACGCAGCGCTCTCCAGTTTTGGCCGCAGGTCGTCATCCACCAGCACGGTGGAGCCAGTGATGAGTACGGGGTCGAGTTTGTCCGTGTCCTCGTCGGTGAGCAATTCGCGAAAGGCCGCGATGGCACCACCGGCCTCATCATCAAGCAAATGGTCCAATTCGGCGCTCACGGCGGAGGTTTTTTCGTAATCACAAATTACCACCGCGCGAATGGCACCTCCCAATACGGTTTGTTCGTGCTGAAGGATAGGGATCAGGGCGCGGGCCTTGGCGCGCGAGTAGGCCAGAATACGCGACACCGGTGAGGCGCATTGTTGTGAACCCGTCTCGGTAATCTGGTTGCCGAGCAGCCGCAAGCGACTGATCGCGTGTTGAGCCAAGTCCTGATCTGCTTTTTTGACGGATCGTCGCAAGCCATGGCGAATGTACCAGGAAAGAATGGGAAGCAGTCGCTCCAGCGGGTCGGCCCATGCAATTTCATCATACGGTGTAAGCTTGAGTTCCGGAACACCCTCGGGAAATACAACACCACGGTCACGCAGGAAAATGCGGCCAGCCATAGAGAACAACCCGGCGCGGTCTTCGAAATCATTCCACGAGTCTGCTTTCATAATGATGAGGTCGCGCTCGGCCAACACTCGGCTCGTAAAGTTTATCATACTTTCGCGAACGGGTTGGCCGTTGTCGTGCAAGGGAGGCTTGCATAAATCCTCCACTAACTGGTCGAACGTCTTGGAAGTTTGCGTGATGTACTCCAACTCATCGCCTAGTGGTCGAACGAAATAGGCTAGGTCTTGGTACGGCGCAAGGAAACCATCTTTGACCACCGCAGGTACTGGAACCTCGTAATCCACCGGACCGAAATAGGTACGGTAACGTTTGGCATCTGCCGTGTCCCTCTCGGCCTGTTCAGGCGGCGTGGCTGTCAGTCCCAGCACAATAGGGTTGCCGAGGAATTCGTTGGTAGCGGCTAACACCCGGCCCCAATGGCTCATGAGGTGGTGGCACTCATCGAGAATCACCAGCCCCAGTCCGTTGTCGCGCAACCGTTTGAGTGTGGCTAGTGCGGAGGAGTGCAGCAATTTCATGGTGTCGCCTCCCAGCGAAACCTCGTCCCGAACTTTTTTCCGAAAATGACTAAGTCGATCGTGATAATAATGTGGATTCTTCGTTTGAAGGCTCTCGATCCAAACCTGCGCCTCAGCCGGATCCTTGGCTTCCCCTTTCTCGATCAGTTGATCCACCCAATTAAAAATCGCTACGGTGTCAAGCGTGTCATCGCCGCGCGATGGGAGGGTTACCGATTGGTACGTAAGCGAAGTCAGCAACGCCGGTTGTTCAGGATCGGTGCTGATCCAATGCGTAGGAATTTTCCCGCCCTCGGCAGTGAACAAATCCGTCCGCGCTGTCCATTGCGACTGGATGGCGGTATTGGGTGAAAGTACAACTGTCGGTTCCTTAATCACCTCCGCCCACAAATACAGTCCTGTGACTGTCTTGCCCGACCCCGGAGGAGCTACAATATGCAGCTTCCGCTCTCCCGCTTCGATTTGCTCACGGGCAATTTTGACCACATCAGATTGAGAAGGACGTAATTCACCCTTGAACTTTATGTTAGGAAACATAGCGTTTTTTGTATAGCGCTCAGGTGAAGTTAGATTAAGGGCTTGCTGGGTGCGAGCCAACCCAATTTAGCCATACTTGTGGACAGTCGCGGGTTGACGGATCAGTTAGCCTGGCTATTTTTCCTCCGCCTCATAAGGATGTCATTGATAAACTCAATCGCCTTGTCGCCGCACAACTCGGTTTCGTGCCGCAACGAGCCGTCGGGTTGCTTCTTGAAATGCGGCCCGCGGCCGATGGGGTGGAACAGGTAGAACATCTGCTTCCGTTCCTCCTGCCGGATGCCCACACCAAACTTTCCGATGAAGCCCGTGCGGTAGTCGGCCTTTTTCAGCAACGCTAGATAGCTGGCCAAGCTATGCTTTTCAGAAATCGGCGGCGTACCAAAGGTGTAGCCATGCGTGCGCTCATACAAGCCGGTGAGGATGGATGCGCGGCTGGCGGCGCAAATGGACGTAGTCACGAACATGTTTTGGAAACGCACGCCCTCGGCGGCCAGCCTGTCGATATTCGGCGTCTTGAGTACCGGATGGTCCGCGCACCCGAGCCGATCCCAGCGATGGTCGTCGGATAAAAAGAAAATAATATTTGGCCGCTGTGCGGCCTGTACGGCGAAGACTGCGAAGAAAGCAAATAGGATGGGAATACGTTTCATGGTTCGCCGCGATAGAACGACACGGCGAGCCGTCGGTCAATTACTTCAGGCTGTCGCGGCAAACGCGCAGCATGTTGCCGCCAATGATCTTGCGGATTTCCTCATCCTTGTACCCACGTTGCACAAGGCCGACAGTAAACAGTGGCCAATTGGTCCACGCGATAGATAAGCGTGCCTGTGGTTGCGGGCGTAGGCTTCCCGCGGGCCAAAAGTAACGCCACGCGGTACGGGTTCTGTGCAGCTTTGGAATCTTGGCAGCTTCGGCGGCTTGGTTGCGGGACATATAGGCAACATCGCTGCCGATGCCCACATGGTTTATATTGGTAGTCTTGATGACATGATCAATGTGGTTTAGGAATGCATTGATATCACCTGGGTTGCCAAGGAAGCTTGGGATGCAGGCTATTCCGGTGAGTCCGCCGGTATCGGCAATGGCCTTGAGCACTTTGCCTGGCTTGCCTCGTATGTGTTTGTGCAAATCCGCGGCGCAACTGTGGCTGGCAAGGACGGGCTTACCGGAGATCTGTGCAGCCTCCAGACTTGTTTGCCAGCCGGAGTGGGCGCAGTCGGGGATCACACCCAACCGGTTCATTTCCTTTATCACAGATTTTCCAAAGTCACTCAGCCCTGCGTTACCTGGTTCGGCACAGCCATCCCCGATCATGTTGCGCCGGTTATAAGTGAGGTGCATCATTCGAATGCCGAGGTTTCTGAACACCATCAGGTAGCGTAACTCGTCAGGCACGCTGATCCACTGTTGGGTTAGCGGCACACCATTTCCGGTCAGATAGAGGCAGTGTTGGTCGGCTTTCTTGGCGGCTATTATATCAGCAGGTGTGGCGGCTTTATTTAGGAATCCTTTCAAGTGGTCGGTCACATAAGTAAAGTTTGCCAGACGCTTAATGAGTCTTAAGGGAGCCTGCCCCTCCTCACCAGCATTTTGGAAAATGCATGTCACACCCGCAGCTTTCCATGCCTGCTTAAACTCCTCGCGCTCTCCGGCATTATCCACGCAGCGGATCATCATCATACGTTCACGAGCATCCTTGATCTCTATGGCCGAGGCGTTTTCAGCGGCGAGTTTGGCTAGTGCTGCACCATCGACCGCACAGCGTGGAGCAAAGCCGTACGTGTCGAATACCAGTGATTCTGCGTGTAACTTCAGCCCACGGTCGAGTTGTGCCTTTGTCGGTTTCAATACCGACATTGCGGCACGGCGATGTTTCTGTATGACCTCATTGGTCTCCCAAGACTCCGCTGCACGTAGCTTAGGCAGGAAAAGAAATGGGGTAGCAAGTGCGGAGGTCTGTAAAAAAGACCGACGGGAATGGGTTTGCATCCCGCATCCTCGACAGATTAGCCGGCTCGGTCAAGCTACTCGGTTGGTTCTGGATCAGCTGCCTCGGCAGCTTCTCGTGATTTGCGTGCCTGAATAAAGGATCGCACACACAACCCAACGAAAGTTGCACACAATATGGAAGTGATGATTTTGGAAACGATGGCAGCCGTTTGCTGGGCAGCCTCTTCAGTCGGAGCAGTCTTTTGGTCCGACTTGAAGATGGTGGCTGTAGCACCAATAAAACCAATCAGTCCGATGATGATGGCAATATGCATTGCCATCATTCTCATCGCTTCTTTGGCGGCTATAATGCCGCAAACGAAGAGAGGGACACCTATGAATGCTGGAATGAGTGCTGTAATGTGTTTGGCCCCAGTTTGGAAAAATCCAACAACGCCCGTAATGCCTAGTAGGATTCCAAATAGAATTGTGACTCGGTACATTTGTTTATTCCTTCCTTTATAAAGACGGCTTAATTATATAATTAATTCAAATGAACGTAAATGCTTATTATTTTATCTGTCTATCGTTAGGCTGTGCGCATGGCAGCTTCGTTTGATGTTATTGTGGTGGGTGTCGGCTCCATGGGCGCGGCCGCGTGTTATCAGTTGGCTCAACGCGGTGTTCGTGTGCTGGGGCTGGAGCAGGGTCCGTTGCCGAATCCGGATGCTTCCTTCACTGGCTCCACGCGCGCCATACGTCTTTCCTATACAGAACACCCGGATTATGTGCCGCTGCTTAAGGGTGCCTACAAGCGTTGGGAAATGTTGGGGGAGGCTTGCGGTGAAGATTTGTTACAGCTTACCGGGGCACTGTATCTTGGGGAGCCGGAGGGCGAATTGGTTAGTGGCGCACGACACTCCGCCGAGCTGCATGGCTTGGCGTACACGCTTCATACGCATGCGGAGTTGCAGGAGCGTTGGCCGCAGTTTCAATTGCCTGAATCGTTTGTAGGACTTTTTGAAAAAAGCGCGGGTTATTTATATTCCGAATGCGCGGTACAAGCGTTTGTCGATGAAGCCCGTAAGCACGGTGCAGATCTTCGCGCCGATCAAAAGGTGCTGAATTGGAGCGCAACAGATTCCTGTGTGAAGGTGCAGACGGAGGATGAGGAATTTGTGGCGGAGAAACTCGTCATTACCGCAGGTGCGTGGGTGGGCAAGGTGGTAGGCTATCTTGGGGTACCGTTGCGCGTCACTCGCCAAGTGCTTGGCTGGGTGAATCCCACCGAACCAGGGCAATTTACTGCGGATCGGTTTCCAGTGTGGGTGCTCGATGGCAATAAAGGGCAGGGTGTGCATTACGGTTTTCCTATTACACCCGATGGCTCTGGTGGCGAGGGGTTGAAGCTTGCACTGCACTGGCCGGGTACAGATGCCGATGCCGACACGGTCGAGCGCGGGGTGTTACCCGACGATGAACGTGACATTCATGATGCACTGGAACGCTTCCTGCCTACCGCTCGGGGGCCGCTTTTGTCCCAGCGCATTTGCCTCTACACAAATACGCCCGATGGCCATTTCATTGTGGATCAGCATCCAGAGCACTCGCGCGTAAATATCGCCTGCGGTTTTAGCGGTCACGGTTTCAAGTTTGCCAGCGTCATGGGTGAGGCCCTTGCTGATTTGGCGATGGATGGAAAAACTGATTGGCCAATCGGCTTTTTGGGGTTATCTCGTTTCAAGAATTGAATTCATGAAAATTACACGCATCAAGGTTTATCAGGTTGATCTCCCCTTACACGAAGGCAGCTACAAATGGTCCGGTGGAAAGTCGGTGGAGGTTTTTGACAGCACAGTGGTGTTGATCGAGACTGATGCTGGCATCACGGGGCATGGTGAAGTGTGTCCACTCGGACCGTTTTATCTGCCAGCTTATGCGGGTGGCGCGCGCGCAGGTATTGAAGAATTGGGACCGCACTTGTTGGGCGAAGATCCCACACGGATTGGCCCTATTAATTGGCTGATGGACAAGGCTCTTCAGGGGCATTCCTACGTAAAAAGCGCGCTGGATATGGCCTGTTGGGATATATTCGGTCAGTCGAGTGGTCAGAGTGTTTGTGAATTACTTGGGGGCCGTTATGGTAAGGATTTCGTCCTGTACCGTGCCATCTCACAGGAGGCGCCTGAGGAAATGGCACGCAAGATTGCGAGTTACCGTGAGGAAGGATACCGCCGATTCCAACTTAAGGTGGGGGGCGATCCGGATGAGGATATTCAGCGCATACATCAGGCGCGTGAGGTGCTGAAGCCCACGGACAAGCTGGTGGCCGATGCTAACACGGGCTGGCTTATGCACGAGGCGGCCCGCGTGGTGAGGGCTGTGCACGAGGTGGATGTGTACATTGAGCAGCCCTGCCGCAGCTATGAGGAGAATCTTGCCATTCGCCGCCGGACCGATCATCCGTTTGTGATGGATGAAAATATTGACAGTCTGCGGCCATTGCTGCGAGGCCATGCCGATGGTGCAATGGACGTGGTGAATTTAAAGATCAGCAAGCTCGGAGGCCTCACCAAGCTCAAGCAGGCGCGTGATTTGTGCGTGGACCTTGGAATTGCAATGACCATTGAGGATAGCTGGGGTGGTGATATTGTGACCGCGGCGATCGCTTCGCTGGCACACAGCACGCCGGAAGAACTGCTTTTCACCGCCACGGATTTCAACAGCTATGTTACCACCAGTATCGCTGAAGGCGCGCCGCAGCGTCAGGGTGGTCGGTTGGCTGCATCCACTGAACCCGGATTGGGAGTGAAACCGAGAATGGATGTGCTGGGCGATCCGGTGCTGGTTTTGGAATAAATTCAAGCGTCTTTTCCACGCCAAATGAGTGATGATTACGCACGTATTTACAGCATTAAATATCGCTTAGTTGTTTTTCTGAAAACATGCAGTTTTCAATCGGGTGCCCGTGGGTACGGTGTTTGCTCAACCATTACCAGAGACAGATTTTAGCACAGGCAGCAAAATAAAAAGTTTCATTGGGAATACAATGGTCTGTGACATACCTCGGAGAGGCGGGTTTCCTTCGGGGTCCGTCTCTTCTTTTTGGGAGGCTCATTAAAGTCACTACCTAACGGCTTGCCGGTGCTTGATCTCTTGTGTAGCTTGCCGGTATGAGAATTGGATGGTTTGTTACTGCCCTTCTGTTGTTTGCTTTTGGTTGCTTTTCAAATGGCGGGGGCGGGTATGCGCCAGTAGTTGGCTTGAAGACGGATAGTCTCATTACGCTAGGCGCGCAGATCAAAAAAGACACCGGGGGCAATGTTATCGAAATTGATCTTACCGGTAAACCCGTAGGCAACAGCGATCTGAAGCAAATCATCCGGCACAAGCGTTTGCAAAAACTATGGCTTTCCAATACGAGCGTGACGGATGCGGGTCTAATTGAACTGCAGTCGATGAAGCGGCTCCTCGTTCTCGGCTTGGCACGTACTCGTATTACGGATGCGGGCCTAAAGCATCTGGAGCCAATCAAGTCGCTGCGTGAGGTTTATATTTTCCCGACCAAAGTGACCGATGGCGCGGTGGATGAACTGAAAGCCGCTCTGCCAGGCGTGCGTGTCATTTACTAATTTGCCTTGAATACACCGGAATTCCCGCTAGGCTTCCAGCCGTGCAGTTTTTTAAGGCATTCGGAATCGTGATGGGGTTGGCGATTGGATTGGGTATCTCCATTCTGATCATGGTTAAAGGTAGTGGCTTGATTTCAGCTATTCCTTTTTTTGCTTACTTGGTTGG
Source organism: Limisphaerales bacterium (assembly GCA_965659445.1). Taxonomy (GTDB): domain Bacteria; phylum Verrucomicrobiota; class Verrucomicrobiia; order Limisphaerales; family UBA1100; genus UBA1100. Next base: position 8,457 of record CBFHWX010000087.1, read on the forward strand.
GTTCACCTATCTTTTTGCCAAGTATGGTTGTCTGCACGACGAAGGCGAGCATCACTAGGTCGGTTGGCGGTTGACCTGTCGGTTGGTTCACGGAATTCTTCCCTAGTGCGGTGTTGCGTAATCAGTTTTCTTTGCCTTGCCCATTTAATGGCGACTGCCATGCCGTCATTGATGAGCGTGCAGCCGCAAGCAGTTTTGCCCGGGGTGACCACCGAGGTTATACTGCACGGCGATCATTTCACGGATGATCTTCGTCTTTGGACGAGCTTTTCTGAGAAGGTGGAGTTCGTGAAACGTATCAATGCCAAGCAGGCAATTTTCCGCATCACAGTCCCCAAGGCCTCACCTACGCAGGTTGGCGTGTTGCGCGTTTATGCTCATACAGGCCTAAGTGGACCGATCTTGATAATGATTGATCCGCTCTCAACCACGTCTGCCACGAGCACGGACAAAAGCAAGCCACAGATGCTCAAGCTCCCGGTCGCCGTGGATGGCAGGATGGGGGGGCTGAGTTCTCACTGGTTCAATTTTGAGGCCGAAATTGGACAGAGAGTTTCTATTGAAGTGTACGCCGAACGGATAGCGTCCACAGCTGATCCCATGATTCGCCTAATCGACCCCAAAGGTCATGAGGTTGGTTACGCGGATGACGATGATGTTCTCGGCAGCGATGCCGGCTTGAATCATGTCGTGAAGGTTGCTGGCCAGTATCGGCTTGAGTTGCGCGATGTGCAGTATCGCGGCGGTCTGCCTTATCGATTACGCATTGGTGACTTTACCATATGGCCAAAGTTGAGAGCTACAAAAGGGCAGGTGGCCGAAAAGGAACCGAATGACAATTTCAAGCAAGCCTCATCAATCGAAATGGGCAAGACGGTTTTTGGCAACATTGAGGAGTCCAGCGCACGCGATCATTTCAGAATGAAAGGCAAAAAGGGACAATGGGTTAGCTTTCGTGGTTTTAGTCGAAGTATCGGTTCACCTTCCTATTTGTATCTGGAATTGCTGGATGTTTTCGGAAAATCCATCGCTACCACTGGCTCTGAGAATTTGCGGCAGCCAGTTCTGCGTCACAAGCTGTCTGCGGATGGCGAGTTTATTTTGCGTGTGGAGGAACTTCTACGTCGCGGTGGTCCGCGATTTGTCTACCGTATCGATACTATGGCAGGGTCGGGAGAATTCAATTTGAATCTGAAAAACGGGAAGAATACTTCCGATAAGTTCTGGGGCATTGTTGGTCAGCAAGTTGAGATAAGTGTGCAGGTGGACCGTAAGGGATACGACGGTCCCATCAACCTTGCTGTCACCAATGGCTGGGCCATTTCTGGGAATGTCATCAAGGCCAAGGTTAACGCCGCACAATTAATAATCACTATTCCAAAAAACGCCAAACCGGGGAGGCTGCATCACGTCGTCATTCAAGGTAAAGCAGAAGGTGATGCCTCGGCGACGCTCGACGTCTTTGCCAATTTGCGACAACGTTGGCCGCAGATGGCCTTCCCACCAGCACCGTTGCGAGGTGTTGTACCTGTTGCGGTGATTGAGCCTACGCAAGTCACACTTGCTTCCGTCAAACTCAAACCTAGTGCGAAGGTGAAAGTGCGTGTGACCACTCGCCGTCCACCTGAGCCCATTGGCCTAAAGGCTGCCCCTCAAGCCATCACTATTGCATTGAATAATCTGCCCGTCGGTGTGAGTGCGCCCGATCAGATCATCGTGGATGCCAAAAAAGATTTTGTGGAATTTGAACTCACTGCTACAGCCGATGCCAAGATCGGAAAAGCCGATGTGGTGGCTATTGCAAAATCCAAATATCGAGGCGCGGAATGGATGAAGAAGAGCCCGCCTGTTATTATCGAAGTAGTGCCGGAATGATAAAATTTGCCCCTTCGCCGACTGGCAAGTCAGGCCAGCGAATGCTTGGTAGCGACTGAATAGACCTAACAAGCCCACGCTCGCCTGTCACAAAAACTCACGGTGCGTCTTCCAGAAGGACGTTTGATTTGGAATGAAACTGGGGATAGGGCTCATTTGTTTGATGTCATCATCCAGCATCAAAATACAATGTCGGTCAAATTTCGAGTGACATCATGCGAGGATTTCATTGATCACATGCCCGTGCACGTCGGTAAGTCGACGCTCGAAGCCGTTGTGGAGGATGCTGAGGCGTTCGTGGTCGAGGCCGAGTAAGTGGAGCATTGTGGCGTGGAGGTCGTGGAAAGGGTGGATATCTTTGACGGCCTTGAATCCGAGTTCATCGGTGGCGCCATGGCTGACGCCGGGCTTGATACCGGCTCCGGTCAATATGGCGGTGAAACCACCGGGGTTGTGGTCGCGGCCCTTGGCGCCTTTCTGGAACATCGGCATGCGGCCGAATTCAGTGCACCAGAGGACCAGAGTGTCCTGCAGCAGGCCGCGTTGCTTGAGGTCCTGAATCAGGGCTGCGGAGGGTTGATCCATGATTGGGCCGTGGACATCATATTGCTCACGTAGCTTCTGATGGCCGTCCCAATTCAAGCGGCCGGCGGTGGCATAGGCTCCATTGAAGAGCTGCACGAAGCGCACGCCTTTCTCGATTAGGCGACGGGCGAGAATGCAGTTCTTGGCATAGTCAGCCTTGACTTGGTTCTTGGAGTCATCTGCGCCATACATGTTGAGAATGTGCTTCGGTTCGGTGGAGAGATCACTGATCTCCGGGACAGACAACTGCATCCGGGCGGCCAGTTCGTAGCTGGCGATTCGGGCGCTTAGATTGGCGTCATCGGGGTTGCGTTCGAGGTGCTGGTCGTTAAGCAGTTTTAACAGGTCGCGGGCGGCGATGTCGGTCTTCTTCGAGATGGATTTCGGAGGCTGCAG
>CBFHWX010000088.1:0-11203 GCA_965659445.1 Limisphaerales bacterium
TCCTGATAAAACACACACGCCTGCCCGGGAGCAATGGCTCGTTGAGGTTCGTGGAGATGGACGGCCGCACGACCATTTTCGCCGGGCTCAACAGTGGCCATGGTGCCGGAGTGGTAGTAGCGAATACGGGTGGTGACCTCAATGGACCCAGTTAAATCCTCAAAGGCAATCCAGTTGCACCGCTCCACTTCAAAGGTGTCGCTCTCAAGATTCTCCACCGGGCCCACCACCACCCTGTTTTCCTCTGCGTTAAGCTCCAGCACATAGAGAGGATTGGGGGCACTGATTCCAAGACCCTTACGCTGGCCCACTGTATAAAACTCAATACCATCGTGGTGGCCCAGCACCCTACCCTGTAAATCCACAATTTCGCCTCGATGTTTTTCGGCGAGGCCGGCTTTCTGGAGGAAACCACCGTAGTCGTTATCGGGCACAAAACAGATTTCCATGCTCTCCTCCTTGTCGGCTGTCTTGAGATTACAATCGCGTGCAACTTCACGCGTATCGCTCTTGGTTTTTTCACCAAGTGGAAACAGGGCACGAGCCAGCTGATCCTGCCGAAGAGAGAAAAGAAAGTAGGTCTGATCCTTGCGATCATCATGGCCCCGGTATAGGAGATGACGCCCGGTCGACTCATCTTTTTCTACTCTTGCGAAGTGACCAGTGGCGATGTAGTCCGCACCCAGTTGATTGGCCCGATCAATGAGCCGGCCGAATTTCAGATGCTCATTGCACATTACACAGGGATTAGGCGTGCGGCCGGCCTTGTATTCATCAGCAAAGTACCCAATCACATGTTTCTGGAAATCCTCGGCCTCATCAATCAGGTAATAGCGGATGCCGAGGTTGTGGCAGACAGAACGGGCGTCACTAACCGCTTGCGGACCGCAGCATTTGTCCTCCGCGCGGGAAACACAATCCTGCGGCCAAAGCTTGAGCGTGACACCGACGACCTCGTACCCCTGTTCCTGCAATAACACTGCGGCAGCCGAGGAATCAACTCCTCCACTCATGCCGCATAGAACGCGTGTCTTTTTGGCTTCAGCAACCTTCATTTAGCCTCTAAGCAGACGCTAGTGCGCTTCCCTGCGTGACGCCCGGCGCAGGCAACAAACTCGAACCCGTTAGGTACTGGTCTATGGCGCGCGCCGCACCCCGGCCTTCGTTAATCGCCCAGACCACGAGTGATTGGCCACGACGGCAATCGCCAGCGACAAATACGCTCTCCACGTTGGTGGTGAATTCGCCGTGCTCGCCGATGAATGTCTGCCAATTACCACGTGGATTTTGCGTCTCAAGACCAAGCATTTCGCCGATGACCAATTCCGGGCCAACAAAACCTGTAGCCAGTAGTACAAGATCTGCATCCCATTCCTTTTCCGATCCCTCAACTTCGCTAAACGGTGCCCCGCCCTCGTTGGGCTTGGACCAATCGACCTCAACAGTCTTAATGCCCTTCACATTGCCATTATCATCACCAACAAATTCCTTGGCTAAAATGTGATAGGCCCGCGGGTCATCCCCAAACTTCGCCTTGGCCTCGGCATGCGAGTAGTCCAGTCGGTAGATGCGCGGCCATTCCGGCCAGGGATTATTCTCCGCTCGTTCATCCGGTGGCTGATCAAGCAGCTCAAAATTCACAACGCTCGCACAGCCGTGACGCAGTGAGGTGCCAATGCAGTCTGCACCTGTGTCACCGCCACCAATCACAATCACATTCTTATCCTTGGCTGACGTGTAGGCGCCGTCTTTAAGACTGGAGTCAAGCAGGCTCTTGGTGTTGCGCGTGAGAAAATCCATCGCAAATTGGATGCCCTTTAGATCACGGCCGGGATTCCTTCCAGTGGGATCAAACGGCTTAGTGGCACCGGTAGCCATCAGCAGCGCATCATTTTCCTCCAACAAATCTTTGGGGTCAATGTACCGCATCTCACAGCCACGATCCTCCATGATTTGCGTCATGTGGCCGGAGTCGAAATCTTCTTTTTTGCCAACATGCGCGCAGGTGACAAATTTCACACCCTCCTCGCGCATGAGGTCGAGGCGGCGTTCCACAACGTCCTTCTCGAGTTTCATGTTCGGAATTCCATACATTAGCAAACCGCCAATGCGATCGGCACGTTCGTAAACCGTCACCTCGTGACCAACCTTGTTGAGTTGATCTGCCGCGGCCAAACCGGCCGGCCCGGAGCCGACAATGGAAATCTTTTTGCCAGTGCGTTCGCTTGGTGACTCGGCTGAAACCCATCCCTCATCAAAAGCGCGATTGATAATTGTGTTCTCGATATTCTTGATGGTAACCGGTGGGTTGGTGATACCGAGCACGCACGAGCCTTCGCACGGCGCAGGACAAACGCGGCCGGTAAACTCGGGAAAGTTGTTCGTCTTGTGTAGTCGGTCAATTGCCTCGCGCCATCGATTCTGATAGACGAGATGGTTCCACTCTGGAATGAGATTATCGACCGGGCAACCAGGGCCAGATTGGCAAAACGGTACCCCACAATCCATGCAACGTGCCCCTTGCTCTTGTAAGTGTTCCTCGGACGGATCTGTGTTGATTTCACTATAATCCTCAATGCGTTCCAGCGGATCACGGTAGGGCACCGCCTCTCGCTCAAATTCCATAAATCCGGTTGGTTTACCCATGGTAAAAATCCTTCGATAACGGTCGCTTTAGGCGACCAACTCCTCTTCACGTTGCTTGCGTTCCTTGAGAACGCGCTTGTAGTCAGTTGGCATCACTTTCACAAATTGACCAAGCGTGTTACTCCAGTCATTGAGCACCTTCCTGGCCACGGTGGAATCGGTGCACTCGGCGTGTTCCTCAATGAGATTTTGCAGTTCGGTGATATCTTCGGCGTCCTCCACTGATTCGAGCTCCACCATCTCCATATTGCAGTTGGCTTCAAACTTATTATCCGGATCCCAAATATAAGACACGCCGCCAGACATACCTGCGGCAAAATTACGACCGGTAGGCCCGAGAATCACTACACGACCCCCGGTCATGTATTCGCAACCGTGATCTCCCACGCCTTCGATCACTGTATGAGCACCGCTGTTACGTACACAAAATCGCTCCGCCGCACAGCCTCTGAAAAATGCCTTGCCACCGGTGGCTCCGTAGAGGCAGACGTTGCCAACAATGATATTTTCTTCCGCCTTGAAGGTGGAAACTTTCGGCGGGTAAATTGTTAGTTTTCCGCCAGAAAGTCCCTTACCAACGTAGTCATTCGCATCGCCTTCCAACTCGATACTCACGCCCTTGGCCAGAAACGCACCGAGACTTTGGCCCGCCGACCCGATGAACTTGATTCGCACCGTGTCATCCGGCAGCAGTCCTGCACCATGCGCCTTGGCAAGTGTGTGGCTCAGAATGGCACCCACAGTTCGGTTGGTGTTGATGATGGGCAATTCGATCTGGACCGGCTCACCTCTCTCAATGGCCGGCTTGGCCAAGTCGAGCAGTTGTAAATTATCAAGGGCGAGTTCCAATCCATGGTCCTGCTGCTGCGTGCAGTAGGTGCCGACGTCTTCGTGTGGTTTCTCGATCGGTGTGAGAATGGAACTGAGGTCGATGCCGTCGGCCTTCCAGTGGTCGATCGCCTTTTGCATTTCCAAACAATCCACCCGGCCCACCATTTCATCTAGGGTACGGAATCCAAGTTGAGCCATGATCTGTCGTGCCTCCTCAGCAACCATGAAAAGATAATTGACGACATGATCCGGCTGCCCAGTGAACTTTTTGCGGAGTTCCGTATCCTGCGTGGCAATACCAACTGGGCAAGTGTTGAGATGGCACTTTCGCATCATGATGCAACCCATGGTGATGAGCGGTGCAGTTGAGAAACCCATTTCCTCGGCACCGAGAAGTGCCGCAATAACCACATCGCGGCCGGTCTTGAGGCCCCCATCGGTTTGCAGGACCACACGGCTGCGTAGATCGTTGAGCACGAGTGTCTGATGCGTCTCGGCAATACCCAGCTCCCAAGGCAGGCCGGCGTGTTTGATGCTGGTAAGTGGTGAGGCCCCAGTGCCTCCCGTCTCGCCGGAAATCAAAATATGATCGGCATGCGCCTTGGCTACCCCTGCAGCAACCGTACCCACACCCACCTCGGACACTAGCTTCACACTGACCCGGGCAGATGGGTTGGCATTTTTCAGATCATGAATGAGCTGCGCCAAATCCTCGATGGAGTAAATATCGTGGTGCGGTGGCGGGCTGATGAGTCCCACGCCGGGAGTGGAGTGGCGAATACGGGCAATGTTCTCATCCACTTTGCGCCCTGGCAACTCACCACCTTCGCCCGGCTTGGCGCCCTGTGAAATCTTGATCTGCAACTCGTCGGCGTTGGTTAGATACCAGATCGTCACACCAAAACGACCCGAGGCGACTTGCTTGATTGCCGAGCGCTTGGAGTCGCCGTTGGGGAGCGGATTAAAGCGCTCTGGATCCTCACCACCCTCGCCGGTGTTACTCTTCCCTCCAAGCCGGTTCATGGCAATCGCAAGACCCTCGTGAGCTTCGGCGGAAATGGATCCGAAGCTCATCGCCCCGGTGCAGAAACGCTTCACAATTTCACTAGCCGGCTGAACCTCGTCAATGGGAATGGAGGCGCCGTTGACACCCTTCTTAAATTCCATCAATCCACGCAAAGCACAGCGCGCCTTCGAGTCTTCGTTGATGTGCCGGGAAAACTGCTGGTAGGATTCCTCATTATTAGTACGGGCGGCAACCTGCAGCGCAGCGATCGATTTCGGATTCCACGTGTGTCGTTCCCCCTCGGCGCGCCAGTGAAATTCACCGGGGTTTGGCAACGACTTTAGTTTGTCTTCCACGCGCACGGGGAAACCTAGTGCATGACGGCGAATAATTTCCTCAGCAAGTTCCTTCAAATTTACACCCTGCACTCGACTGGCTGTGCCCACAAAGCAAAGATCAATCACATCATCCTGTAAACCTATAGCCTCAAAGATTTGGGCACCTTTGTAGGAGTGCAGTGTGGAGATCCCCATCTTGGCCATCACTTTGAGCATGCCCTTGGCTACACCCTTCCGGTAGGCCGCCACGACGGAAGCATCATCGATGAACTCATCGCTATTTACCAACCCTTCACGACGAGCTTCCCACAACGATTCGAAAGCAAGGTATGGATTGATGGCATCAGCACCATAACCCACCAGCAGACAATGGTGATGCACCTCGCGGGCCTCTCCAGTTTCAAGCACAATGCCAATTTGCGTGCGCAACGCGTTCTTCACAAGGTGATGGTGCACGGCACCAGTGGCCATGAGTGTGCTGACTGGAACGCGATTCTCGGACACCGCTCGGTCGGACAGGATCACGAGGCTGTAGCCATCCTTGATGGCTTGCTCGGTTTCGATGCAAATACGCTCCAGTGTTTGGGTCACTCCGGTGATGCCATCGGATTTTGGAAAAGTAATGTCGAGAGTTTGGGTGCGCCAACCGCGGTAATCCATGCCTTTCAGGGCATGCAGTTCCTCATTGGTGAGAATCGGATGAGGAATTCGTAGACGTTGGCATTGGGCTTCGGTGGTATCGACAAGATTTTTCTCGGGGCCAATGTAGCACTCGAGCGACATGATCACCTCTTCGCGAATCGAGTCGATTGCCGGATTGGTCACCTGTGCGAAAAGTTGGCGAAAATAATCATAGAGCATACGCGGTTGATCGCTCAGGCAGGCGAGCGACGCATCATTGCCCATGGAGCCCACCGGATCACGTTTCTCGTGAATGAGTGGCAACAGCATGAACTGCATCGTCTCGGTGGTGAACCCAAAGGCCTGCATGCGCTGAAGAAGTGTAACTTTATCAAGAGCGGGCGCTTCGCCAGCAGCAGCTAGATCGTCGAGGTCGATGCGCTGGTTACGCAGCCATTCACCGTAGGGGCGGCGGGCGGCAAATTCAGATTTGATCGCCTCATCAGGGATCAGATCGCCCTTTTCAAAGTCGACGAGAAACATACGGCCGGGCTGGAGGCGACCCTTGGCCTTGACGTTCGCAGGATCGACCGGGATTACGCCCACCTCACTAGCCATAATCACCCGGTCATCGTGCGTAAGGTAATAGCGACTCGGACGCAGACCGTTGCGGTCGAGTACAGCCCCGATGTATTTGCCGTCAGTGAAAACAATGGACGCGGGACCGTCCCACGGCTCCATCAGGCAGGAGTTGTATTCGTAAAAATCGCGCTTGGCCTGCGACATTTGACGGTGTTTCTGCCATGCTTCAGGGATCATCATGAGCACGGACTCCTGCAGGGTACGACCACTCATGAGGAGGAACTCAAGGGCGTTGTCGAAGCTGCCCGAGTCTGAACAATCCGGCTCCATAATGGGGTAAAGCTTCTGAAGATCGCCTTTTAGTAAATCGCTCTGCAGAGTGCCCTCGCGCGCACGCATCCAGTTGATGTTACCGCGCATAGTGTTGATCTCGCCGTTGTGGCTCATAAAGCGGAACGGTTGCGCGCGGTCCCAGCTAGGGAAAGTGTTTGTGGAAAAACGCGAGTGTACCATAGCCAAATGCGTTTTGTAATCTGGATTGGCCAAGTCAGAAAAATAGTTGAGCAACTGATCAGTGGTAAGCATACCCTTGTAGATCATCACCTTGGTGGACAGACTGCAAATGTAGAAAAGCAACGCCTGCTCCATAGATTTATCCGAGCGAATTTGATGACTGGCGCGCTTGCGGATAATGTAAAGCTGACGCTCAAAGTCATCGCCCTCCATGCCGCTGGCAGCACCGATAAATAGCTGCATAATGTACGGTTCGGCGGCGCGGGCAGCAGGGCCTACATTAGCTTTATCGGCGTGCACTGGCACTTCGCGCCAACCGAGGCAAGCTTGGCCCTGCTCAGCGATAATGGCCTCAACGGTGTTCTTACAACGCTCGCGCTCGGACTCGTGTTGCGGCAGGAAAACGATACCAGCACCGAATTTGCCTTTCTCGGGTAGTGCCACACCCAAGTCTTGATGAGCCATTTTTTCTAGGAATCCCCATGGCAATCCCGTGAGGATACCGCTGCCATCGCCAGTGTTCACTTCGCAGCCACAGGCACCGCGATGATCCATGTTTTTGAGCATCTGGTAGGCGTCCAGAACGATCTGGTGGCTTGGCACTCCCTTGATATTAGCCACGAAACCAACTCCGCAGCTATCCTTCTCATTAGCAGGATCATAGAGGCCCTGTTTTTTCGGAAATCCAAATTGTGTTTTCTCGTTCATTTTCAGTGAAAAACATCCGTGCACAGCGATGTAGTGCCAGAAGCTCCCAAACGACGCGGGGAGGGAGTATATTGATGGTGGGATTTTGAGCAATCAAAAGAATCGGCCGTTGGCCAACATTCCGAAATTATTTCACAAAAAATCTGACTTTGATCAGTTGCATTCCTATCAAACCAATGTCAAAATGTTTGCGTCACATGACTTACACCCCTCCTGAGTCAGCTTTATTTGACCTGCCCGAGCGAAAAAAAGCCGCGCTCATCAGTCTGTTAACAGACGAAGATCCAGAGGTTTTCAAGATCATCCGCGATGAAATCATGTCGCACGGGTCTGGTGTCCGCACTTGGCTTGCCCCATACGCACTGGATGCAGACCCCCTGCTCCGGCGCCGCACGCAAGATATCGTCACCCATTTTGATCGCGCCGATGCGGATACAGTTTTCTCCGCTTTCTGCCTCAATCATGGTGAGAAACTTGATCTCGAAGAAGGTTGCTGGTTGTTGGCGCGCACCGTTTATACAGATATCAACATCAGCGCCTATCGAGCCATCCTTGATGATTTCGCCCATGATCTAATGTTACAGTTGGATTTTGGTTCTGAACCAGAAGGTATCGTGGCAGGTATCAACCAACACCTGTTCAAGGAATGCGGGTTCACCGGAAATGAAGAAGATTATTACCACCCCGACAACAGCTACCTCAACCGAGTGATTGATCGGCACACCGGCAGCCCTATTTCCATGTGCATATTGTACATGGCGGTGTGCCGACGCTTGGGATTACCCGTCACCGGCATCGGCCTGCCTGGCCACTTTCTCTGCCGTTTCCAAAACCCGCGACAGGAACTATATATTGACGCTTTCAATCGAGGACGCGTGCTCACCAAGACCGATTGCATGAAGTATCTTAAGCAAGCTGGTTACACATTTCATGAAAACTTCCTGACCCCAGCCAGTTCGCGCCGCATACTTCTGCGCATGTGCAGCAACCTTCATAAGGTATACCAGCGCAATAGTAAAAAAGCTGACGCCACACGACTTCAAGGTTACATCATAGCGCTTTCCAAATAGACCATCACGGGTTCTCCATTTGCATTGAATATCTGAAGGGAATCCTCTATCTTATTGGGAGCGAGAAGAGAGATGTCTCGATATGAAACTTCTTGCATTGAATATCCGACTGGAATTCTATATTTTATTGAAGGTGGGATAGAAAATGTTCTGAGATGAACCTCCTTGTTAACCGGGATGGTCGCCAGTTGGGACCGTATTCCCTCGATCAAGCGTGCAAACTGCTCGCTGAAGGGAAACTGCATTCATGGGACCTGTGCTGGCCTGATGGTGCCCGGGAATGGGTGACCTTGGACTCCATTGAAGGAGTCACTGATAAAGCCGATGCGCTCCGCGAACAACGCCGTGCCGAGTCAATAGCAAAGGTCCAAGCTGCATCTTCAAGCAATCCGAATTCACCGAACCCCCAATTCGTCGATCTCAAGCCTGGTGATCCGGCCAAAGATAACGAGCTCGAAGGGGCAAATTGGATGCGTGTAGCCATTTGGTTATCCCTAGCCATGGTGCTCGCCATCTCGGTGTTTGTATGGATGAAATTCTTGAGCGATAAAACCCTCATTCAGAATCTCGAGCGGCGCGGCGATAACTTGACTTATGAAAAGGGCGATAATATTCCCTTCAATGGCACCGCTTACGGTTATTTCATTGATGATACACTCTGGGAAAAAGTAGATTACGCAAACGGTATCCGAGAGGGTACTCGAACAGTTTGGCACATCAACGGCAACGTAGCCCTCCAAGAAAAGTACTCATCAGGCTTCCTGCAATCCGCAGCCAGCTTTGATTTTAATGGAGCCCAAACAGACAGTTTTAATAACGGCAATGGCACCATCATGCTGTATTGGAATGACACAGGTATCCGCTCCCAAGAGTTGGTTTATGAAAACCAAAACATCGTGAAACGAACAATTTGGGATCGGGACGGACTGCTGCTTTCGGTGATTCCTCCCGAATTGCCACCCAACGTTGTCATTTCAAAACCGGAAGCCGTTGAACCTCCGCCCGCAACCATCACGAACAGCACCCTTGCTTCTGCCAATACAAACAGCACCCTTGCTTCTGCCAATACAAACAGTGTCCTTCCAACAAACCAAGTTTTCACGATCACCAACAAACCGACTATAGGCACCACCCCAAATATAGACACCACCCCAAATCTCGAGATGCCTGGTCGGACTAAGGGATGGGTGATGGGAGACCCGAATGCTACCAGTTCCCGCGTGGCAATCGATAAGAGAATTGATTTAGTTCATCTAAATAAACCAACCAATCTGCTCATTAAAGTATTTGGATATCCTGACCAAGTCTCCAATAGCTGGTGGTCATATGGAAAAATGAATGTGAAAAACATTCACGGTGGCGGTTATTTTAAAAAAGTACATTTCCAGATCTATAACGGGCTCGTATACCGTGTAGTCGGTGCACCCTAATGGTCATTTCAATTTCAGCAGCACATCGTCCGTTCACAGCATTTCACACCGCGCGAACGCCGATACCATCCAGCTCATATCTTCCGTGCATTCACAGGCCTAAATACCCACGCACTTACTGACAGCATGCCATTGAATTGTGAATCATTGGCACTTGTCGAATAATTTTCACCCGTGTTTGATAAGTGTCCAATGAGGGCGTTAACGATCACATTACTCACGGCACTTGTATTACCGACACTGCTCACCGGCTGCTTCACCACGCAGGATGGCAAAGCAAAATTAACCACCATCCCATGGCGGACAGATACTGTTCACCGCCGATACGACCGACCTCCTACTAAAGTACTTGCGGCGGTGCGTGAGTCATTGTCCACGCTCGGCACATTAACCTCGGAGGAAAAAACAAAAAATGTGATAACCGGCCGTATTAACACGCGATACATCTGGATCAAGGTAACTGCCGACCCACAGTCACCCGACAGCATCTCGGCGGTGACATACCAAGTTCGCACAAAATACCGCAACCCGGATTTGCAGATTGCCTCGTCCCTTGCCGAGCAAACCACCCTCGCCTTGATCCGCGCTGAAAATCCTACAGCAACTCGCTGAACCTAGGCATCCTTGATAAGCGTGAGACGCTGCTGCGCTGCCTCGCAAGAGGGAAGTTGCGGAAAGCGCGCTATGATTTGTTGCAGGCATTCCCGGGCACCTTTGGGGTTATCTTTCCTCATATGCCAATCCGCCATACGATTTAGCCAGCGGACAATGTCACTAGACTGCTGAAAAGCGTTCTCAAACAGTTTAGCCATCTCCTGCCACGCCAAATCCGGCTTGTCATAACGGTTGAAATATACCCGAGCCAACTTCTCGCGCGTGTCATTATCCAACGGATGTTTTTCCAGTTGCTTTAGGCAATCGGAAACCACTTCACCTGTGTCACGCTTGTCATCATAATCGAGCAGGAAATCCATTCGTGCCAACCGCTGCGCCGTCATCAGTTCAATTCCGGTATTTGGAAATCGTTTCACGATTGCCTCCAACGTGCCACGCGCAATCTCCTTGTTATCAAGATGTTTCAGCTGCCAATCCGCCAACATATTCATTGTGCGCGCAATCTGTCCAGGCCCGTGGTGCGGTTGCTGCATAACCTCCAACAACGTAGACTGAGCCGCATTGAAATCACGAAGTGCCTCAAGTTGAATCGTAGCCTTCATGACTTGCCCATCATAATCGCCAGGAAATTTTTCCAGCTCACTGTCAATTTCTGCAATAGCACCTTCTGGATCACTTCGATGCCATTTTGTTTCTGCAATAGAATATAGCGGCTTGGCCTCAACTTCTTCTCCGCCACCCATGATAGAATCAACAGTCCCACCTCCGATCCAGTCCAATAATGGCCCTGCCCATAACATCCCTAAAATAAACAGGAAAATCATAGATAAACCTACGCCAATC
>CBFHWX010000089.1:0-11042 GCA_965659445.1 Limisphaerales bacterium
ATTCCTCAGTCATGGTTGTGGCAGGTTAAGATTCCTTGCGTCCCACAAGGTTGGTGTAGCGTCGGCCAGGGTGGCGGGCTATCAAATCCTCGTCATCTTTGAGTTCGGTGATTTCTCCATTGGCCTTCAATTCATGCAGTGTGAGATCTAGCTCGCGAAGGGTTTTTAGAAATTCCCTGGGGTCGCCACCAGCATCTTGGATGCCTTTGGGCCAAAACTCGGTTAGTAGTGTGAGTTTTGGTGAGCGCGTGATGGTGTCGCACAGACCAGCGATGACCTTGGGCTCGTAGCCCTGGACATCGATCTTGATGAGATCCAATGTTTCAATGTCATTATCCGCAAGCAGTGCATCAATGGGTCGGGCTTCGACATCGATCTTGGGCCAGTCATCACCGGGTTGATAAAGGCGATTGTCGCCACGGTTGTCGTGTGAAATATAAAGCGGCAATGTCTCGGGTGCATCGGAGGCAGCGAACGGGAATGCCTGTACATTGCCCACGGCATTGGCGGCAATGGTTTCCTTGAGGTATTTGTAACTTTCGGGGTCGGGCTCCAGTGCAATGACTTTACCATTCGGGCCCACAGCGCGCGCGGCAAGCGCGGTGTAGTAGCCGATGTTTGCGCCCACATCGAGAAAGGTCATGCCGGAGTGGCAGGCGGTCTGAAAAAATTTTGTCTCGGCCTTTTCGTATACTCCGAAATTGAGTGCGCCCGATACCACCGGATCGTTGGGGTTGAGCACAACTGTGGCTTCGCCAATCTGCAGTTGTTTGGGTAGAAGTTTGCGAATGGTCCAGTTCGTCAATTGCCTTAATGGCCAGGGGCGGAGCAGGTAGCAATAAACGAACTCGGAGAGCATACGACGTCAGGGATTCTGTTTTCGGAACCACTCAGTGAAGAGAGGGACGCCGTCTTCAATCTTGGTTTGTGGACTGTACTCCAGTAAATTCTGCGCCTTTTCGATATTGGCAAAAGTGATGGGGACATCACCGGGCTGGGCGGGTTGGCGATTGATCTGTGCCTTCACACCCATCGCTTTTTCGATCAATTCAATGAGGCGCTCCAGCTCGATGGTTTGAGATTCGCCAAGGTTGATGATCTCGAAGCCGAATTCTTTTTCCGTGGCGGCTATCACTCCATCCACTGTGTCATCTACATAGGTGTAATCGCGCGAGGTATTGCCATCACCATAGACAGGTATAGGCTGGCCGGCATGCATGAGTCGGGCAAACTTGTGGATGGCAAGATCCGGTCGTTGGCGTGGGCCGTACACAGTGAAGAATCGTAGCATACAAACATCCATGCCGTACACGTGATGATATACGTGACCGAGCGCCTCGCAGGCGAGCTTGCTGGCGGCATACGGCGAAATGGCACTAAATATGGGGTCAGCCTCACTGAAGGGTACTTTGGAATTAACACCGTAAACACTCGATGAGGAGGCAACGGTGATCTTGTTGACACTGTGTTCACGGGCCGCCTCCAGTAAGTTTGCTGTGCCTTCGACGTTGACGCGTTGATACAGCGCCGGCTCTTCCAGACTCGGCCGTACACCGGCACGCGCCGCAAGATGGATGATTTGGTCGAAGGCCATGCTGCCGAGCACTTCGTCCACCTCGGAACGGTTCGTAATATCCGCATGCACAAAGGAAAAAGACTGTGCTCGTGATTGTAGTTCGCGCAGGGTATTCTGCTTGATGGCAGGATCGTAAAAATCATTAAGGTCATCCAGTGCGCAAACAGCATGCCCGATCTCGAGCAGGCGCTCGCAGACATGCGAGCCAATGAATCCCACACCGCCGGTGACCAGAATATTCACGCGGAGAAAATAACGGGCAATAGAGGGACTGTCGAGGGCATCGGTTGGGGTGAATGATCGGTGAATGATTCCGTCTTGCCGACGACCCGCACATTAGGATACTTGCCGGCATGTCCAATGACGCACTACTGAAACTGGAAATTCCTGAACTGACCAAGGTAAAGAGCGGAAAGGTCCGCGAGGTGTTTGATATGGGTGAGCATTTTCTCTTCGTCGCCTCCGATCGCATCAGTGCCTTTGACGTCATTATGCCCAACGGCATCCCGCGCAAAGGCGAGGTGCTCACACAGATTTCCCATTTTTGGTTCGATAAATATGCAGACCTCGTGCCCAACCACCGCGTGGCCGATGGCCTTCCCGATACCCTAGCGCACCTGGCCTCACGAAGCATGGTGGTAAAAAAAGCGGAACCGCTGAATATCGAGTGTATCGTGCGTGGCTACATAGCCGGAAGTGGTTGGAAAGAATACAAACGTGAAGGTACCGTGTGCGGCATTCAGCTCCCCGAAGGATTAAAGGAATCGGCTGAACTGGAGCAGCCGCTTTTCACCCCCAGCACCAAGGCCGACGAAGGCCATGATGAAAACATCTCCTTCGAACAGGCCGTGGAAATTGAAGGCCGTGAAGTCGCCGAGAAGGTACGTGATCTCTCGCTGCAAATTTATACCGAGGCACGCAACTATGCCCGTGAGCGTGGCATCATTATCGCCGACACAAAATTTGAGTTTGGTAAATTAGGAGATGAGCTGATTCTTATCGATGAGGTGCTCACTCCCGACAGCTCGCGCTTTTGGCCGTTGGACGAATATGAGCCCGGTCGCGGCCAACATGCCTTCGACAAGCAATTTGTTCGAGATTATCTTGAGACGCTCGACTGGGACAAGACCCCACCCGGCCCCACATTGCCTGATGAGATTATTGAACGCAGCCAAGGTCGCTACCTTGAAGCCTACGAAAAACTCACCGGAAAGGCGTTGTGAATGCGGCGGTAGAAGATTTTCTACAGCACATTCGTCACGAGAAAGGCCAGTCCACCCAGACACAAAAAACCTACGCCGCACTTTTAGGCAGATTCCTTAATTGGTCTGAAGGTTGCGGCTTGCAGGATTGGGTGAGTGTTACCCGCAAGCACCTCACAAATTTTTTACGGCACGAACGCAATCGCAAACCTGAGGGTCAGGCCAAGGATAAAGGCGAGCAGCTCAGTCCCGAGTCGATTTACCTCCAGGTTGCGGCTCTACGGGCGTTTTTTAAATTCGCCGCGGAGGAACAAATTGTTCCAGATAACATTGCCGAAAATCTCTCACTACCCAAGCGCTGGAAACGACTACCCAAGTCGTTGTCAGACCTGGAGATCGAAAAACTTCTCGCGCCGCAGGTTGAATCCACAGCCACAGATCTTTGCACCACGGCGATTATGGAGCTTGCTTATGCCTCCGGTCTTCGCCTGGCCGAGCTGCGCAATATCCGCCTGGAACAGCTGCATTTGGAGGATGGTTTTGTGATCGTCATTGGCAAGGGCAACAAGGAACGTGTGGTGCCGGTCGGGAAAAAAGCGATTGCAGCCCTTGAGCATTACTTGCACGTGGGCCGGGCGAAACTCGTCACCCCACGTTCACCGGCCAATGTGTTTCTCACTCAACGCGGCACAGCCTTCGCCCAATCCACAATCTGGGGGCGCATCAAGGC
This sequence comes from Limisphaerales bacterium, assembly GCA_965659445.1. Classification (GTDB taxonomy): domain Bacteria; phylum Verrucomicrobiota; class Verrucomicrobiia; order Limisphaerales; family UBA1100; genus UBA1100. The sequence goes on from CBFHWX010000089.1 coordinate 3,509, forward strand.
GCGCGTGGCGCGGGCCGGCATTGAGCGCAACGTGACCCCGCACATGCTCCGTCACAGCTTTGCTACCCACCTCATGGAAAACGGCGCGGACCTGCGCGTGATTCAGGAACTTCTCGGTCATGCCAGTATCAGCACCACTGAGGTGTACACGCACGTCGCCGGTCAGCGATTGCGCGAGGTGCACGACCGCTTCCATCCCCGCAAATAAAAAAGGCAGGCCCAAGGGCCTGCCGTGTGGGGAAAGCATTGGAGCTTATTCCTCTTTTTTCTTGGCCGGTTTCTTTTTGCGCTCAGGCTTTTTCGTATGAACGTTCACCGTGCGCGCTTCCGTTTTTGTCTTGGAGAGGCGCTTGTAGCTGCCACCGACATACATACCCACCTTGATGTCCGCCAACTTCGCCTCCTTGCCGTCCAGCGTCAGCTTCGCTTCCTTGGCCAACGTGAACACGCGGTCCGGCTTGCCCTTGGCGGCGTTCAACGAGATGGTGTTTTTCTCGTCATCCACGGCTTTGATTTTGCCGCGGAAGGGAAGAAACTCCCGCTTCTTTTTGGCAGGCTTTTCCTTGTCTGCTTTTTTGTCATCGGCAAAAGCGGACGTCTCAACAAATAACCCGCCAAAAGCGATGGCGGCCGATAATAGGGGTACAAATATATTCTTCATAAGAATTATGGATTGCCATCAAAGTAACCCGAATGGCGGCCTTGGCAAGGGGGTTTTTATGATAAAAAACAATTTTAATTATAACATAAAAGTCACAACCCCATGCCACCCAAAACAATACGGATGAGAGACGTTTTCGAGCGCGAAATTGGTAACAGGCTGAAGGGATAATCGCCGCCGCCGCCCCCTCCGCCAGATGGCGACGATGACGACGACGACGCCCGCTACAGAAGTAGCGGATTAAATTTTCATTTCTTATTAATAAGCTTCGGGTTCTTTTTGATCATCTCCTTGGAGAGTTCCTCGGCTTTCGCGATCTGATCGGGGGTCATTTTCTTGGTGATTTTATCTTCTAACCAGTCTTCATCAACACCTTTGGCAGCATCATTGGCCGCAGCAATGTTCACCCACGCATAGGCGGTCACATAATTTTTCTCAACTCCATCGCCAAATGCATACATCATCCCAAGCCATTTTTGCCCACTCTCGTCTCCTTGCTCGGCGGCTTTGCGAAACCACTTCACCGCTTCCTTGAAATCCTGTTCCACTCCTCGGTCTTCGATATACATAAACCCAAGGTTGTGTTGTGCCTCTGCAAATCCCTGCTCGGCAGCTTTCTGGTACCACTTCACTGCTTCCTTGGGGTCCTGCTTCTCCCACCCTAGCCCAGTTTCATAATCAAATCCGAGCATGCTTTGCGCTTCGGCGTCTCCTCCTTCCGCTTTCTCTTTAAGTGTAAGTGTTTGAGGCTTTTCCCTACATCCCGTAAGACACAAACACAAAGCCAACAAAATTGTGAAGGTGGGTTTCACGTCTTCAGCTTAGTTACTTGGGCAATTATCATCAAGCCCACCCTTTGAGGCAAAAATTAGAAACGAATGGTAAAGCGTGTGGTGCCGTGGTTCACTTCCTCCACTTCAGAGCTGATTTATGAAGAAGATCTTACTCCTGTTGCCTCTCGTTTTATCCGTTAGTGCTGCGCCGTGGAAGATGCACGTCATCGATAACACCTCCCGCGGTGCTGATGGCGTGCGGCTAAAAGACGTAAATAAAGACGGGCTGCCTGATATTGCCACCGGCTGGGAGGAAGGCGGGGTCATTCGAACCTACCTAAATCCAGGTCCCAAAAAGGCCAAAAAACCATGGCCTTACACCGAAGTGGGTAAAGTAAATTCACCGGAGGACGCTGTGTTTATCGATCTTGATGGTGATGGAGATTATGATGTGGTGAGTTGCTGCGAAGGGCGCACGCGCACGTTGTATTTTCACTGGTCACCTGATAATGATCCACACAATGAAATCCTTCCGTGGCGGACTGCGGCTGTGCCCGCTACTGCCGGCAAACAATCATGGATGTTTGCGCTGCCCTTGCAGGTGGACGGGGGTGGCATGGATCTGGTGCTGGGGTCCAAGGGTGGCGGGGCAACCATAGGCTGGCTGCAGTCACCCAAGAACCCGCGCGATATCAAGGCATGGGAATATCATCCGTGGTACCAGGCTGGCTGGATCATGTCTTTAATCAGTCATGACATGGATAATGATGGGGACCTGGATGTATTAGCCTCCGATCGCAGGAGTAGAACACCCGGTGTATTATGGCTGGAAAATCCCGGGATCAAGGCCATGAAGGCCAATCCTTCATTACAATGGAATGTCCACCATATTGGAGCCGTTGGCAAAGAAGTCATGTTTATCACTCTCTCCAAGGACAACGTCATCCACGCCGCCGTGAGGCCCAACCGTATCCACCTCCTCCGGTCCAACGCCGACCCGAAGAAACCATGGAGCGAACAGGTCATCACTTATCCCTCGAACAATTACGGCACCGCCAAGGCCGCGTGTGCCGCGGACCTCGATGGTGATGGACAGCCTGAGATTGCCGTTTCCTGTGAAGCTGCCAACGGGCCGAAAAGTGGGGTGTTCTACCTCAAGCAAATCAAAGGTAAATGGGTAGACCATGATATTGGAGGTCCCAAGGGAATTAAATATGATCGCATTGAGCTCATTGATCTGGATAGCGACGGTGACCTCGATCTGCTCACCTGTGAGGAGCGAGACTTCAACGCCGTGTTGTGGTACGAGAACCCGCACCGATGAAAATCACTGATATTGAGTGTCGCGTCTTGCTCGTGCCCGATGTCCGCAAAGACGTCACTTCCTCTGCACAGGATGATATCGTCGTGCTGGTGCATACTGATGAGGGCATCACCGGCATTGGCGAGAGCGATGTGAATCCGTGGATTGCCCGCGCGTGCATTGAGGCGCCCAGCACGCACACGATGGGGCTTGGACTCAAGGACATGCTCATTGGTGAGGACCCTCTGGATACCGAGCGCCTCTGGGAAAAACTTTATGTCGGCAGCTGTATGAACGGTCGACGCGGTGCTGTGATAAACGCCATCGGCGCCATCGACATGGCACTGTGGGATATCAAAGGCAAGGCCGCCGGCAAACCCTGCTGGCAACTCATGGGTGAGCCTGCTCAGACTGCCATCGAGCCCTATGCCTCACTGCAACCCAACGGCGAAAGTTACGCGGAATATAAGGCGTCGCTGGTAGAGTGGGTTTTGCGGGCAAAGGAGTTGAGCTTCCAAGCTGCTAAACTAGAGGTAACTCTGAGCGGTCCATATAATCACAGCGGCTTGGATGAACCCGATGATAAAGTGACTGAAACCGTTGCTGCCTGCCGCGAAGCCGTGGGTTCGGATTTCACCTTGATGATTGATGTGCAGTACGCCTGGCCTGACGCCGACACGGCGCTTGCCACGCTGCGCGATTGGGAGGAGCTGGATATTTATTTTATCGAGACTCCATTGCCGGTGGATGACTTGAAGGGCATGGCACGTTTGGCCGAGGAATCTCCTGTGGATATTGCCTCAGGCGAATGGCTTACCACGCGCCATGAGTTTGCTGACCTGATGGATCAGGGTGGAGTGCATGTGGCGCAGCCGGATATTGGTCGCGTGGGTGGTATCACCGAGGCCTTGCGCGTGTGTGACATGGCTGCCGAGCGTGGTCGGCGCATCGTGCCTCACTGCTGGAAGACGGGGATCGGCATTGCAGCCTCAGCGCATCTGGCGGCCGTCACACCGCATTGTCCATTCATCGAATTTCTTCCCGCTGAATTGACCGACTCACAACTGCGACAGGATCTTGTGAAGGAGGATTTGCAGATTATTGATGGCAAGGTCGCAGTCCCCGACAAACCCGGCCTCGGTGTCGAGCTGGACATGGATGCCTTGAAGCGCTTCGAGCAAAAGTAGGTGACAATCTTTCAATTTAACCAGAGGCTCCCTCAACACACACCCCAAGTCCATGGAGATTCACGTTCAGCGCGGTGAAGAGAGAATCGGGCCATTGAGCCCTGAACAGGTCCGAGAAAGCCTGAGTAATGGCAATTTTCAGGGCAATGAATTGGCGTGGCACAGCGGACTCTCCGACTGGGTGTCGGTGAGCACAGTGCTAGACACCCTTCCTAATGCCGGGAACACCACTGCCCAAATTCAGCAGCACACATTTAATGTAACAGGCTGTATTTTCACAATTCAGCCACGGCAAACTGAGATTTGTCAAGGCGACACGATTGGCTTTGATGTGATCGTCACCTGAGGTGAAAAAAGAGTCATCGCAGATGAAATCTACATCTCCCTGATGGAAAGTAAGACTGTACATACGCAAAAAGGACTAGTCACATATCACCGTAATCATGACAAAAAAATTCTGGCATCAAATATCACAATGGAAGCTGGTGAATCCCATTCCTTTGAATTTACGATAAAACTTCCTGATGACTGTGTGCTGTGCGATGGCAAAGAAATTACGGGCAATCTATTGACCGGTGCCACGGATGGATGGTGTTTGTATATGCATGTGGAGAATGACGAATACCGAGCATCAGGCTATGGCAAGGCAACTGAAGTGGTGAAACCCATTGCTGGCGGTATCGTGCGGTTTATGGCAGCCATCGGAAAACTCGTTGGCAGTAACACGTGGGAAGAACTTGGAGAAAAAATGGAAGGTAGGGTTATAGGTCGAGACCCCAGAAGTTGTTTTTTTCTCACTATAAAATCAAGATGAGGATGCATGCCCTGCGGCGCTAAGAGCAGGACTGATCACTATTGTAGAGGTTGCGCAGGGTGAAGCAATCTGCCAACCTCAACCCATGAACCGCCTAATTCTTTTCCTCTATTTTGTTTCGTTTTTTACCGGTTCCGCCGAATCACCCAAGGTCAAAGTCACCCTTTGTGTTGGCAATTACCAATCCGAGTCCGATGCGGTGAAGCAACTGGCGCGTATGGGAGCTACGCACAAAAATCTGGCCCAATGGAAGGTGCGCGCGGCAGCAGTGCGACAGCAGATTTTGACCGGGGCTAAGCTCAGCCCTTTGCCTCAGCGTACACCACTCAATGCGATAATTAAAAACAAGCGCAAGTACAATGGCTATACTGTGGAGGCTGCAACCTTTGAGGCGCGTCCTGGATATTTTGTGTATGGCAACCTTTACCGACCGCTTGGGCATCAGGGAAAACGTCCCGGAGTTCTTTGCCCGCATGGGCATGCCCGCAAATCGAAAAAGGACGGGGGTGGTCGACTACGACCGGATCAGCAGAACCGATGCGCCACGCTTGCGCGCATGGGTGCGGTAGTATTCTCCTATGACATGATTGGTTTTGGAGATTCAGAATATCTTGGCTGGAGACATAGTCATCCACAGGCTCTTACCTTGCAAACATGGAGCAGCATTCGGGCAATTGATTTTCTGGAGTCACTGCCGGAGGTGGACAAAAAACGCATTGGAGTCACGGGCTGTTCCGGTGGCGGTACGCAGACGTTTCTGCTAACGGCAGTGGATAATCGAGTGGCAGTGAGTGTGCCGGTGGTGATGGTGTCAGCACATTTCTTTGGCGGTTGCCATTGTGAAAGCGGCATGCCGATTCATAAGACTCCTAAACTCGAGACAAGCAATGTGGAGTTTGCCGCTTTGGCTGCGCCCCGGCCGCTTAAGCTTATTTCGGTAGGTGGGGACTGGACGAAAAATACGCCGAAGGTCGAGTATCCATTCATCCGATCCATCTACAAATACTACGGGGCAGCGATTAAGGCGGAGAACACCCATTTTCCTGAGGAGAAACACGGGTATGAACTTATCAAGCGCCAAGCCATGTATCCCTTCATGGTGAAACATCTTGGTTTGAATCCAAAAGGTGTGTTTGATTCAAAAACGGGTAAATTTGATGAGTCTGGCAATACAATTGAATCGGATGCTACCCAGCGTATCTTTAATTCACTTGCCGATATGCCAAAGCATGCCCTGAAGCCTGGCACCAAGATTTCATTTCTTGATGCGGGCGAGATTAAACCCACCAAAACCTATGGTGGAATTATCTATATCACACGTTCATTCTCGCTAAATGGAGCAAAACCGAAAAAAGAGAGCCCCCTGATTGTGGTGCAGTCTTCGAAAGACTACGAAAAATTCCTAAAACGAATTCCGATCAAGCAAATTTCAAGAACCCGTCCAGCTCCGCCCAATACCGATCCTCTACTCAAGAAACCAAAGATTGATTTTACCAAACACACCCTGATAGCGGTGACTCGTCCATCCATGACTTCTCCGGTGATTGGTTCTATCAAAACCAATAATAAGGGAGTGGAGGTAGCCGTGAAATTCCCGCGAGAACGTCCAGCGGCCCATCCGATAAATATTGGCACCTATACTGCAATTCTGATTCCCAAAACCGTGGGGAAGTTTTTGATTCTAAATTGAGAGATCTATAAGGATTGCAATACCCTGCCCCAGATGGGGGTTGCAGGTAAACGGAGCTGTATTAACGCTTGATTACCGCCGAGCTAAAGGGGTACGGAGGCGGTGAATTCCTGTTGTAACTTCCCCATGCCTTCAAGCCTACCTTTTCAGTCATATAATTCTCAGGCTTCAAATCGTCAGCAGTATTCATTTCCAAGTGTCCATCGGCATATATTGTTGGGGATCTGCCTCCGTGACGGAAAATTTCCCGTAGGGTAGTTTCGGAGTTGCCTCTGGTGCTGAGGCCTAATTTTGGATTCTTTGGATTGAGGGCTCCCGAGTCATGATAGAAACTAAAACACGGGACATCCCCATTGCCATCAAGCATTGATTCATATCCGGATTGGAACAAAATGGTCTTACCCGGATCAACGTAGTCGATGTCCCTTCGACCTAAAAGTGAATCGGGCCTGGAAAGAGTCGCCTTGGCGTCGAAGTTCCCTCCTTCATTGGTGAACAACTTCCCAACCCCGTTGAAACTCCAGTCAACGTATTTGTGCACTCCTCGGCGGCCGTCGCTCCAGTAGTTATCTGTTGCTTTACAGGTCGGATCGTGGAAGAGCTTTTTGGTATCATCTCCCCCCAGATAACCCTCATAAAGTTTGCCCCAGTAATAGTAATAGAAGTATTGTTCTCCAGTAATTGGATCCCTCGGCCAATACCGGTGGTTCTTGTTGTATTTGCGTGAATGGATATCCGTCCAGCAGCCGCCATTGGTTTGGGGGGCCAAACGCCCCTCATGATCACCACGGTACGCCTCGATGCCGGCGGCGATTTGCCCGGCATTGGACTGGGCTTTGAGGGATTTAGCCTTGAACTTGGCCTTGGCCAGCACCGGCAGCAGCAAGCCAGCTAATATGCCGATGATCGCAATGACCACCAGCAACTCGATTAGGGTGAATCCACGTTGTTTGGGTTGAATGTGTTTCATGGATGATGCCAATGTCTGTGATGGAACAAAAGCCCAGCTTTCTTTAGCAGATTTCATACCATACAATCTAGTTTGGGAACAGGGCGAAAAACGCATTTTCGTTGGCCTGCTTCTGATCCCGTTGATGTTTTAAAAA
>CBFHWX010000090.1:0-11041 GCA_965659445.1 Limisphaerales bacterium
CTCACAACGGGGTGGTACACAACAGGGTGGAACACGGCAAGGTGGTGGCCAACAAGGTGGTGGCCAACAAGGTGGTGGCCAACAAGGTGGCGGCCAACAAGGTGGCGGCCAACAAGGTGGCGGCCAACAAGGTGGCGGCCAACAAGGTGGTGGCCAACAAGGTGGTGGAGCAGTGGGGTCGCCAGCACCTTCACCACGCTAGGCGCGCCAATATTTTTCTGTCACCCTCCTCTTCTCAAAGGTTACTTTGTAAGAGACGCTAATGGTGTAGCCAGATGTTTACTCTTCGACCTTTAGTTATTGCTTGATTCCGGTCAGTTCCTCGGCGATTTGCACCGCATTCAGGGCTGCGCCTTTGAGTAATTGGTCGCCGACTACCCAGAAGCTTAGGCCGTTCTTCATTGCGCAGTCTCTCCGAATACGGCCTACGGCGCAGTTGTCCTTTGATGCTATGTCCAGTGCCAGTGGGTAGACTTTTTTGGAAACGTCATCCAAGAGGTCAAGTCCTGGCGCCTTCTTCAGTACGCGCCGTGCGGCAGCCACGGTGACAGGCTTTACAAACTCCGCATTCACGGCTACGGAGTGAGCGCGATATACAGGGATACGCACACAGGTGGTGCTGGCCCGGAACCGCGGGTGATGCAAGATCTTGCGACCCTCGTTTTCCATCTTCATCTCTTCCTTCGTGTAGCCGTTTTCCATAAACGTATCCACATGCGGTAGTGCGTTGAATGCGATCTGGTGAGGATATACCTCTTTCTTAACTTTACGCCCTCGAACGAGGGCTTTTATCTGCTGTTCCAATTCCACAATGCCCATCGTACCACTTCCCGATACGGCTTGGTAAGTTGAGGCAAAAATGCGTTTCACGCCAAAGGCCCGGTGAAGGGGGTGCAGTGCCATAAGCGTAACGACGGTCGTGCAGTTGGGGTTGGCGATGATACCTTTGTGGGTTTTTACATCGGCTGCATTGATCTCCGGGACCACTAGCGGTACGGTCTTGTCCATCCGAAAGGTGCTGGAGTTGTCGATGACAACTGCGCCGGCCTTGGTGGCGATAGGTGCAAATTTTTTACTGATGCCGCCGCCCGCGCTGAAGAGGGCGATGTCTACCCCCGCAAAGGAATCTTTGGTCAGTTCTCGAATTGTGACGGGCTTGCTCTTGAACTTAACCCGTTTTCCAGCCGAGCGATTGGAGGCCAGCGGCACGAGTTGATCGATGGGGAAACGGCGTACCTCCAGTACGCGGAGCATTTCCTGTCCGACTGCCCCGGTGACCCCCACCACGGCAATATTGTATTTGCGCTTCTTCATAAAGGCCGCGGAGAATAACGTAATGAATGGATGAGTCAAACCGGCAAAAAAGCTGGCGGTTGAGCTGGCTCGTATGGTTCGCTCCGGCGATGGAAGAACAAGTGCAAATTCGAGCGGCTCGGAGCAAGGATGTGCCACAAATCTTGGCTATTTACAATGCTGCTGTGTTGGAGCCTGCCTCGGCTTATGAGGATGTGCCGCACACATTGACACAGCGCGAAGAGTGGTTTGAGCATTTCACACGTCGTAATTTTCCGGTGGTGGTTGCTGAGCATGGCAGCGTGGTAGTGGGCTGGGGTTCACTGGGTCCGCATCAGGAACGCGCGGGTTTTCGATTTACTGGGTCACTGGCGGTGTATGTAGTTGGGACGCACAGACGTTGCGGCATCGGCGGTGAGTTGGTTGAGGCGTTGTTGTCTGCGGGGCGCGAAAGGAAGATTCATGTCGTTGTAGCTGCGATTGATTCCCGAAATGAAGCCAGCCTTAAACTCCATACCAAGTATGGCTTCGTGGAGGCGGGGGTATTCCAAGAAGTGGGGTGTAAATTCGGTGAATGGCGCGACGTGGTTTACATGCAGCGTTTGCTGGATGATCGAGCCAGTCCAGATGCATAAAAAAGGGCCGCCTTCGGGTGAAGGCGGCCGTGCAAATTTTGTGGTGATTACTGATTGCCGGGAGGCGTTTGGCCGCCTTCACGGCCACGGTTGCGGAATTGCTCAAAGCGTTGGCGCTGCTCTTCACGTCGCGCAGCTTCCTTGGGATCACTGACGCGGAACCGACTGCTGGTCTCCTCTGTGGGGCTGGCCAGCTCGTCGAGCCGTGTTTCCACTGAGGTAATCATGGTTTGAAAATCCGGATCACTGGTAGCGCTCTTTACACTGGTGAGGATGCTTCGGCGATTATTAATAGCCTCAGCGGTGAGATCCTTGCCTTCGCCGAGACGCTGGAGCTCGCGAACAGCAGTGCTTCTTCCACCACCACCACGGCCCCAGTTGCCAAATCCACCGCGTCCACGTCCTCGGTCTTCTCCTTCACCACCGGCGGCACGTTCGGCTTCCCGCTGCACCCTTGCAGCTTCTTCCTCAGCCATTTTCACGAGGGATTCCTTGAAGCGTTCCACCAAGATTTGACCGGCGGCCGGATGATCATCAATGTGATCATTAATCACACCCCACAGTGCATCCTTTGCCCGGTCACTCACATCAACTTCATAGTATGAAGCTGCCAAAACCGGGATGGCATCCTTGCTCATTACTTCTCTTAAATATCTCAAGGCTTCGCCATTGATATTGCCATCTTCGGAAATCAATATATTAGCGGCCTGTTCGGAAAACGTTGTATCCTTGTACCGGCGCAGGATACTCCACAATTCTCCCGTGGCACGCTGGTCGGTGCGAGTGGGAACATCCGGAGCTTCCGGGGGATCAAGGATCAGGTCTCTCGCTGCACCAAGCACTTGGTCAACGAATTTATGCTCACCCTCGGCAATTTGTGTGAGCATGCGATCAATGAGGGCTACTTCCACGCCACTGGCGGTAACTGACAAGGTTTTTACCAACACCTCTTCAGCTTCATTGGTCGCAATGCGGCCCAGAGTCTCGAGTAAACCTAGACGCAAAGAGGAGGGCATTACCCGACGGGTTTCGCCTTGACCACGGTCTCCACCTGGACGCTGACCTTGGCCGCGATCACCACCTGGACGCTGACCTTGACCAGGTTGGGCACAAAGCACGCTTGTGAGTGTTGCGATAAAAAGCAAACTTAGTATACGTTTCATAAAAATATTTTTTGGTTAAATTTTCAGTTGGTTGGTTTAATGCTTATCTGCCGCCTGGGCCGCGGCCACGATCACTACCACCTCGTCCGCGATCGCCCCCGCGACCTCCACCCAAAAGTCCGCGCAGGAGTTGTCCTTGGCCGCTTTCTCCCCCCAATTCCTCAAGCTTGGCTCTTTGTTCCGGAGTCATCATTTCTTTGTACTTGTCGGTGAGGCCCGTAAACATCTCGCGCATTTTCTCACCTCGTTCCTCACGGGAAAGCTCCTGATTGCCCCAAATTTCACGCATCTTGGTGCCGATCTCTTCCCGATTGCTTTCGCCAAAGGCGCGCATCTCCTCCATTTGGGCGGAAGTGATGTTAAGTTGTTGGCGCATGCTCCTGCGGCCGAATTCCTTTTCCAAGTCCTGATCAAGGAAACCGGCGATGGCGGGCACGGCATCGTTGCCGGCATCATAGAGACTCTCAAAGTAGTGGATTACACGCCGCTGCGACGCGACGTCCTCGCCGGTAGTGCTATCGTCTGCAAGCTTTTCGATAAGTGCCTCCGCATCGGTTACCACGCCTTTAATCTCCACCTTGGCCTCGACGACCTCCACTTTGGGGGCGCGGCCGGCTTCAGCCTTGGCTTGAGCAAGTTGCTTTCTTAACTCGGCAATTTGTTGGTCTTTTTCCTCGGTATTGGCTCCTGCCTCTTGGCTGGTGTTTTCACTTTTACCGCATCCAGTCACCAATAAGGCGGCGGATGCGCACATGATCAAGTTTGCGACAATTTTCATAATTTTACCTTAAGAAGACCAAACGCCTACTTCGGCATTGTGGTTACATCTTGTGCACAAGATGTCTCAAAAAATGAGGGGCTGTCCAGCTAATTGACAGAGATTAAGTGATTATTTACACGGGTTTTTTTAAAAAAACAGGCGTAATCCTGTAAATTGAGCAAAGTGGGGCTGGAAAAAGCGGCTCCTGGAATTATTGGCTGATTTCCCGCGCCTTCGTTGCAGATGCCCTGGGTGATGCCCCTCGAAGTTTTTCGATGATGGGGGGAAGTGTATCCAACAGATGATCCACCTCAGCGTCAGTCGAATATTTGCTGAGGCTCAGGCGCAAGGAACTCAGGGCGTGATCGGGTGGAACCCCCATGGCGGTGAGCACGTGGCTGGGCGCGAGTGATCCTGTGGTGCAGGCCGATCCGCTGCTGGCGCAGATGCCCTTGCGATCGAGCAGAAGCAGGATGGCCTCCGCCTCGCAGTCGTCAAAATTGAGATTGCTGGTATTGGGCAGACGCGGCTCCTTGGCGCCGTTGCGCGTTACGCCCGGGATACGCTCCATGATGCTATCCTCCATGCGGTTGCGTAGGGCGCGGATGCGATCAACATCATTTTCTAAGCTTGTTACAGCCAGCTCGGCAGCTTTACCGAAGGCGACGATGTACGGGACATTTTCAGTTCCGCCACGCCGGCCGGATTCTTGGCTTCCGCCAATCACGTACGACTGCCATGCCGTACCTTGGCGTGCGTAGAGAAGGCCAATGCCCTTGGGCGCATGAAGCTTGTGTGCGGAGAGCGAAAGGAAATCGACGCCCATGGCCTTCACGTCGAGCTTCAGCTTACCGGCAGTTTGCACGGCGTCGGTATGAAATGGAACGCCTTTGAACCGACAGATAGCGGCGATCTCCTCAATTGGGAAAACCACCCCAGTCTCGTTGTTGGCGAGCATCACGGAGACAGCTGCGGTGTCTTCACGGATAGCTTCTTGCAATTCATGCACATCAATCTGCCCGGCGCGATCGACCGGGATCCAGCTCACCTCACCCCCGCGCTTCTCGTGCATTTGACCATATTTTATATTGGCCGAGTGCTCGACTGCAGTGGTAACGAGGTGGCGTTTGCCGGGTTGAGTAAGTAGTGCACTATTGAGGGCGGCATTACTGCTCTCGGTGCCGCAGCTGGTGAAAATGATCTCGCGAGGATCAGCATTGATCAGCGCGGCGACCTTTTCGCGCGCCTCGGAGACGGACTCACCCACTCGATTGCCAAAGGAATAGGCGCTGGAGGGATTGCCCCACTGCTCGGTGAGATAGGGTAGCATCGCCTCTAACACCTCGGGTGCCACGCGCGTGGTGGCGTTGTTATCAAAATAATATATGGTTTCGTCGCTCATGGACAAAGCCGCAGAAGCCAATCGCCTCGGAGGAACTGGAAGTTAAACAGTGCTTTGATCTAGAAATCAAAGCTTTTTCTCGTCAATGACGAAAGCGAACGTTAGTATGATTGCACTCAAACCCATGAATATTGGTTCATCCAATTTTAGTTTTCACATGAGCTTCACCATTCTTCTGCTTGGTATTGTGTCTCTGTTTTCAGGGTGTGGCGACCAAACAACATTGAAAAATCAAACGAATCAACCTGTTGCCGTCACGCAAGAACCCTGCGAACTGTGCCTTACACCGGGCAGTCGTGCTTCGTTTTTATTGGCTGCTGCACAAGAAAGTCAGTTTGTAGCCAACATTCAACTACTCGATCAATCGACCATCGCCAAGGCACTTGCTGAGAAAATCATTGGACCGGACCTCGCGCTGGAGGAAGTGCGCGTGTTCAATGAGACCCGTGTGCCCGATATGCCCCGCATCCGCACTGCCGCCGAATGGAAATCCAAGGCGGACGAGATTCGCAATAATGTATTGAGCAATGTTGTCTTCCGCGGTGAGGCGGCGGATTGGCGCGATACAAAGCTCAAGGTGGAGTGGGGTGAGGTCATCGAAGGCTTGCCGGGATATCGTATTAAAAAACTGAAGTTTGAGGCTCTTCCAGGTTGGTGGATTCCCTCGTTACTTTACGAACCGAAAAATATCAAAGGCAAAGTTCCCGTCGTGATGAATGTGAACGGCCACGCTCGGACCGGCAAAGCCACCGATTACAAGCAGTTGCGCTGCATCAATCTTGCCAAACGTGGCATGATTGTGCTCAACCCAGAGTGGATAGGCATGGGTCAGTTCTCCAATCGAATGGGTCATTATCAGATGAATCAGCTCGACCTCTGCGGCACTGCTGGCATTGCTCCGTTTTACCTGAACATGAGCAAGGGTCTCGACGTACTGCTCGCGCATCCCAATGCTGATTCCAAACGCGTGGCGGTGGCAGGTCTTTCCGGTGGGGGGTGGCAGACGATCTTCATCAGCTCACTGGATGAACGCGTGACATTGGCTAATCCCGTTGCGGGCTATTCCAGTTTCAAGACACGCGCGCGTCATGGCAAGGATCTCGGCGACTCGGAGCAAACGCCCAACGACCTCGCAGTATATGCCGACTATACCCACCTTACTGCTATGCTCGCCGATCGCGCGGCCCTACTCACAAATAATGCGTACGACAGTTGCTGCTTCACAGCTGGCCACGCCTTGCCGCCACTGGTTGATGCAGCGGCGCCTATCTTCAGCCTTTTGGATCGACGCGATTATCTGCGCACCCACGTCAATCATAAACCCGGCTCACACAACTTTGGAGTCGACAATCGTCAGCAACTATACCGCTTCATCGGCGATGTGTTTTATCACGGCAGTAAGTCATTCAACTCACGCGAAATTCACAGCGAGAAGGAATTAAAAACTTATGACGAATTGCTCGTACCTTTGCCACAGGACAATCATACCTTCAACTCAGTTGCGCTCGGTTTGATAAAGGATTTACCTAAATCTCAGGAGGGTGATGTTAAATCAAAGAAGGCTAAGTTGATGGCGATCATCCATTCGAAAAACTATACTGCTAAAGCCAAGAGCGTAGGGGGTAAAGGTGGCGTGGCGCATTATCAGTTCGAGGTGGGCAAAGATTGGACAGTGCCCGGCACCGTGTTTACCCCTGCTGATCCCAAAGCTACTACAATTCTGGTTGCTGATGTTGGTCGTAAGGCGCAAGCGGACCAAGTGAAGCTCTTAATGGATAAAGGGCAACGTGTGGTAGCTGTCGATCCATTCTATTTTGGCGAATCCAAAATCAAGAGCCGGGACTTCCTGCATGTTATCCTCATGCATGCGGTGGGAGAGCGAGCATTGGGTGTGCAAGCGGGGCAACTGGCTGCCATTGCTGACTGGGCAAAAAAGGAGTTTGCTGATCCGGTTTCACTTAATTCGGTCGGCCCTCGTCTCAGTGTGGCCGCTCGTCTGGCGGCAGTACAGACTGCGAGTATCACATCAGTGCAACTTCAAGACCCGATGAAAAGCCTTAAGGAAGTCATTATCGGAAACAAGGGGGCAAATCAGCTTCCTGAAATGATGTGCTTTGGATTGCTTGAGAACTTTGATTTGCCACAAATTGAAGCGCTAAAATAGAGCCTACTGAAACTTCATCTCCACCACACCGTACACCAAAAATTCAGGCAAGGTGAATTGTATTCTTTGTTCCGCGGTAGAAACGGTTAATTCGTGTGCAGATTTATTTTCCGGGGTGAGGAAGTGGATTGATTTTAGTTTTTGGCCTTGCGGGACATCCATTGAACATTGCACGCCTTTCACAGCAATAGGTTTTTCATCGTGAATGCCACCTCCGGCGCTCTTGGGATTGGTTGGCTCAGTGCGGTTGTAGTTCACAAAATGTAAATGATGGGCATCTCCCTTAGCAGAGCGACTGAGAGAGACGCGCACAGTCTTGGGTGCGGTGATGGTGAAGTGATCGGTCGCAGACGGCTCCGGTTTTCCCACGCGATATACAGCTTCGTATTTCGCCGTGACCTCGGGTGTGGCAAGATCATCGGGCAAAATGTCAAAGAGGATATGGCGGTCCAGCATTGAATCACCCAGTTTCAGGAATTCCTTCACCGCAGCGACATTGCCCGCGTGCACGGCTGTGCGTGGATAGAGCAGTACACTTTTAGCGGCGGATTGGTTGTGCCGGTAGATGGCATCGTGCTGCCGAATGAAATTGTAATATTGAGTTATGACCTTGCGCGCGGCCGCGTTGGTGAAGCGCGTGTAAAATCCCATCGGGGCCCCGCCATTGGCGATCAGTTCGGCAATGGCTGCGCGAGTGCGGGTGCTCTCGTATTTGCCCAGCGTGAAGGGCTTGCCACCGGTGGCACCGCGGATGTAGCGCGAATGCAGAGTGCCTTCGCCGAGGTAGCCGTTTTTCAGGTCCGTGTACATTGCGGAATTGCCGGTACTGTACCAGAGATAATCCTCATCCTTCGCCCACAACTCCGCAGGCAACAGGCAGCGCTCGTCGGTATTGATCTGGCTGAAGCGGCCGATATGGTTCCATTGGCCGACGATAAGGCCGGGTTTCAGTGAACGGCCGTAGCGCACAAAGACTTCATCGAAACAATCCTTGGTTGCTATCTGAGAAAAGCGCAATTGCTCTCGCTTGAAGAGCGTGCTCTCGGCCGGATTATGCCAAGCGCCGATTTCTGAAAACCTGTGCGTGTCAAGTTTGTTGATTTTGAAATTTGTTTTCAATTCCGCCGCCGTGAAGCGTTCGCCGAGGTACTCGCGAAACTCGCGCTGGCAGTGGTCGCACAAACAATCGTGACGATAAAAATAATTGATCATGAAACCATCCACGCCCGCACGGATGCCCTCGCGCGTCCATGCCTTGAGCACAGCGCGCCAGTGTGGGTTGTTCAGGCACGCCCAGTATTCCTTCATGCCACCGATGGAATAGGTGTTGTTCGTGCGCGGCGTGCCATCGGCGTTCTTCTCCAGCAAATCCAGCGGGTTCTTTATCGGCTTGGGGCCAAGTTGTTTTTCGTCCCACAGCTCGTTGTAAAATTTAAAAAAACCGCGCGGCCCGTCCTTGTGCTTCGGATCACCTACGAGAAACTCGATGTTGAAATGGCCGATGACGAGCGTGTCCAGCTTGTGCAAATCTCGGTTGCGCTGCATGAACCAGTCACGATTTGCCTTCAGGCCAATCTTCGGGAAATGACCGGGATAGCCCTGTCCGTGCTTCGTGCCGCCAAGGCTCCAGTAGTGCGCGCCGTAAAATCCAATCTGCGCCAACTCGGGCCGCGCTTCCTTTACGAAGGGCAAGTAGGCGGGGTCATCGTAATTCGCCCAGTGGGCAATCATTGTGGTGAATTCCAGTGGCCGTTGTGGAGCGTTTTGGCAGGCGGCGAGTATGAGAGGAAAAAGAAACAGAATTTTTTTCATGCGGCTTACGGGCGAGTCTGTCACAATCCGCGCGAATCGCCAGCTAAGTTTGGCGTCCAACGAACCATGAAATGCGCAATACTGGTTTTGCTCGTAGCATTATTGGCTGTTCCTGCTGCCAAGGGAGCGAAACGCCTACGCGATTTTGAAAAGCCGCCGCACAATTACTGGCAACGCGCGCCTCAGGATCAGTTTACCAAGATTAAGGATGCGCTCGAATCAGGCAAACTGCCATTGGACCGAACGAGCGAAAAGGCATTTGTCATAAGCCTGCTCAAGGCCATCGACATAACGCCCTCAACCCAGACGCTGGTGTACTCCACCACTAGTCTGCAGCTTAGTCGTATTTCGCCACGCAATCCACGGGCGCTGTATTTTAATGAGGATGTTTATGTCGGGTGGGTGCCGGGTGGCCAGATTGAGATTGCATCCATCGATCCTGCGCTAGGGGGTATTTATTATATCTTCAATGTCCCACGTGGCCCGGGGCAGATTAGGGTAGAACGCAGCGCACGCTGCTTCAATTGCCATGCTGAGTTCGAACACGGTCGAGTGCCTGGACTGTTGCTCAAGTCCGTGGTTCCTGGGCCGGGCGGAGGTAGCCTTGAATCATTTCGCAGTGACACCACCGGTCATGGAATACCGTTTAAGGATCGCTTTGGGGGATGGCATCTCACCGGCAAACACGGTATCACCGAGCATTGGGGAAATATGGTTGGCACTTTGTCGCCTGCGGGCTTAAAGAAATTTTCCAATCCGCCGGGAAAACAGTTTCGATGGACTACTTATCCTGTGGCTACTAGTGATGTGCTGGCGCATTTACTTCACGAGCATCAGGTGGGTTTTGTGAATCGTGCCGTGAAAGCCACATACGACACTCGTGAGGCACTGCAAAAAGGTGGAGACAAGACGTTAGTGGAGAAGCACGCGCGTATTCTGGTGCGCTATCTATTATTTGCTGACGAAGCGCCGTTACCCAAAGGAGGCATCGAAGGTGACGGGTTGTTGAAAAGTTATTTCGCCAAGCGCGCGCGCAAGGCAAGTAATGGGATCTCCCTGCGTGATTTGGACCTGAACACGCGTCTATTCAAGCATCGCTGCAGTTACATGATTCACAGTGCGGCCTTTGCTGGATTGCCACCGGCCTTGAAACAGCGTGTATTTTCTCAACTGCGGATGGCCGTAGGCAGTACCCAACTCAACCAAGATTTTGCCTATCTTCCCCCCGCAGAAAAAAAAGCTATCGCCCAAATCCTCACCGAGACGGTGAAGGGCTTTGCCCAATAAAAAAGGCGCCCGAAGGCGCCTTGTGAATCTGGTTATCGTAAAGAATTACTTCTTAGCGAGTTTCTTGCCGGCCTTGAGCCAACCAGAGATACCAGCAGAAAGGTGCTTCACATTCTTGAAGCCCAATTTCTCAGCTGCCGATGCGCCACGTTTGTAAGCGCTGCACTTGGGTCCACCGCAGTAGGCCACCACGAGGGTGTCTTTGCCAACCTTGGAGAGTTGCTTGGCCAGTGCGTCCTGGTTGCTGAAGGAAACCGCACCAGGGATGTGTCCGCGCTTGCTGAAGGACTTGGCGCCATTCACGTCGATCACAGCAACCTTGCCAGCCTTGATGGCTTTCTCGAGGTCTCCGATGGAAATATCCGGGTATTCACCGGCTTGTACGTTCACCGCAAGAATCACGGTGGCAATAAGAGCTAACAGTTTTTTCATATCTATTTTTATTGGTTTTTCAGTGGAGTCCCGGCAGCCACTAGACCCAGGATTTTCAATTTGACTGAGGCGCGAGCCTAGTCATTCATTTCA
>CBFHWX010000091.1:0-10956 GCA_965659445.1 Limisphaerales bacterium
CCCTTCGTGGTGGCCAGCCCTTCATTATTAATTGTCTCTAGTGCTAAAACATTCCGCAGTGCATAAACACCTTCATTGGTGAATGCGAAATCTATGGAAGGCTCATCCTGCATAGTCTTTATGGGCAATGCCTGAACATGGGAGCCGATATAACAAATTGGAATATCAACCTTTTGCTCCTTCAGATAATTGGATAGATACGTGGCTCCTGACATATTTACCGTTCCGGCATTTACGTTTTGTCCGTATACAACAAAACAAATCAGCCGAGGCTGTTCGCGCTGAATCCGGCGATGAACTTGTTCCGCCTTTAGGCGTTCGGCGTTGGCGTCACATAGGGCAACGCTAAATCCAATAGAACGGCAAGATTGAGCCAGCAAAAGCGCCCACGTGGGTGGCTCGATTGCGGCGTAATCTTCAGCCAAATCCTGATAGATGCCTTGGCTATTGCCCGGTGCTATGAAAAGTACGTCCATTGATGTCATCGGGGCCAACAAGGTGGTCTTGATTTTTCATCCAAAATTTTCACCTTCGCGGCCTGCTCAGGCTGTCTCCTCCTTCAAACCCTCTCATAAACCATTCCCTCGATAAATTCAACTTTTAAGGACTTGTTCTCCGTTTCAGTGTCCGTACGGTGATGAGTCTCGGAGGAGACGAGATTGTAATCGCCGCAAGTATCAGCATGACCACACACAATCTCTCGGCTCGCTCACGCCTACCAATAGGGTTTTTTTGTTTGTCCATCGCTCCACGGCAAGTGAAGGCGCTTCCCAGCGCTTTATTTCAAGACCAAACTCAATCAAGTACCCGGTTGCAATCCTCACGTGCTGAATTACCCTTCAGGCATGCGATATGCTCTGACTCTTCTAATATCCTTATCCACTGTTCGAGCCGATGTAATCCATCGTGACCTTGGGCACGCAAATGAGTTCGAGATTAACGCAAATGGCAAAACTGCCAGTGTTTATGCTTCTCAAGCCAATAGTACACGCGTTTTCCTGACGCATCATCGACGGGATCTTTATTCTAAATTGAGCGGTCGAGTCATCGCTCCTCTCGCAGAAAGAGAACATTTCGAGAAGACGCGTGAGTACTGGACGGGTATGGCCACCAAGCGTTTTCATTATTACACACAACAGTCCACAAAAATTCTGGTAGAACCGGTAAAGGTAGAACGCTGGGTAAAAGACGGCGATGAGATCGTATGGGAAGGGCTTCGTTTTGAAGTATTGGACACTCCCGGATTCACGCGTGGGTCGGTATCGTACTTGGCGACGATCGATGGCAAGCGGGTGGCGTTCACCGGTGACCTTATATACGGTGATGGGAAAATTTTTGATCTCTACAGTTTTCAGGATGCCATTCCGGAGGCGCGAGTGGGTGGGTATCATGGCTATGCGGCACGGTTGGCAGATTTAGTTTCGAGCTTACGGAAAATCAAAGAAGCAAAGCCGGATGTAATTTATCCAGCACGCGGGCCAATCGTCACCAGCCCAGAAAAAGCGATTGATAAACTAATCAATCGTGTCCAAGCACTTTACCGAAACTATCTCTCAACCAACGCCTTGAATTGGTACTTCAAGGAGGAGCGGATGCGGATTTGCGGTGAGCGAGTGTTGGGCAAGGGCGCAAAGATTGAGCTGATGCCGTACTGCCTGCATGTGGATACGCCAGAATGGATTCTTCAATTTTCCACCAGCCGCATCATCATGGCCGACAACGGGCACGGCTTTCTGCTCGATTGCGGCGGGCAACGGCAGTTTGATTATGTGAAGGATCTGGTTGCAAAAGGGCTCGTAAAACAAATCGACGGCATTTTTGTAACACATACGCACGATGATCATTCGCAAATGGTCAAGGCCGCGGCAGCAGAGTTTAAGTGCCCAGTATACGCTACCACTGAGTACGAGGATGTGCTGGAGAATCCCGGCCACTACCTCATGCCAGGCCTCACGGAAAATGCCATTGAAGATGTGAAAGGGATGAAGGATGGGGAGACGATGAAGTGGCATGAGTACGAGTTCACATTTCGATTTTATCCGGGCCAGATGTTTTATCATGGTGCGTTGCTGGTGAAGCGCCCAAAGGAGAAACTGGTCTTTTTTATTGGTGACTCGTTCGCACCCTCGGGCATTGATGATTACTGCCTGCTTAATCGCAATCTCGTGCATCCGGACGCTGGTTATGGGCGCTGCTTCAAGATCATTCGTCAACTGCCCAAGGATACGTGGCTCATCAACGAGCACGTGCCGCATGTATTTCGATTTTCGGATAAGGAACTGACCTATCTCGAGACACGCTATGCCGCGCGCACAAAGATTTTGCGCGAGCTGTTCCCGTGGGATGATCCTAACTATGGCATCGATGAACGTTGGGCGACGTTCTATCCATACGGCAACAACTTCAAGCCGGGCGAAACACGCGAAGTCGAGGTGCGCCTTTCCAATCACTCACCCATCCAACGCATCTTCAAGGTCACGCCACGGGATCATCGTGGGGCGAAGGTGCTGAGTGGGCCCCAATCCGTTACGATCGCCTCGCGGGGCGATGGCGCGGTCAAGGTAAAAATTCGGGCCCCAAAGGAAAAAGGCGTGTATGTTATCACCGCGGACATTGATTCAAAAGATATGCATTTCCGCGACTGGGTAGAGACAATCATTGAGGTGAAGTGACCCTTTCTGGCTTTCGAATTGATTGGTTTTCCGCTATAAACCTCGGCCTTGAAGCCCCTGCGAGCCATCTTGATGGTGTGGTTGTGTGTGGCCTTTTCTACCGGCGCGCACCCTATTTCCATGAGTAATGCCGTCGCCAATGTGCGAGGGGATGAGGTGCTTTTGGAACTCAAGATCATGCTTGAGGACCTTGTGCTTTTTCACGGCCTCAAGGCCGATGCAAAGACAATCTTCAACGCGAATGATCTTCGAAAGGCCGCTGAAAAGCACGATGAATTTTTGCTGAAGCACTTCACAATTCGCGATGGTGAAGGGAGCCTGCTTGAAGGCAAGGTGGATCGGCGCGACATCACCGCCATTCCTGATGACGGCGTGGCGCAGGTTGAGCTCATGAAGAGAACCGTCATATATTTAATGAACTTTTCGCCTGCGAAAAAGAAACCCAAGTTCCTCACCTTCACCCAAATATTCGGCGGCCAAAAAAGCGTGATCCCCTCCATTATGGATTTCATGGTGCTGCAGAGTGGCGTGTGGATTGAAAAACCTGTTCAACTCCAGCCCGGACGCCCGCACACGGTCGCTTTTGATTGGGAGACACCACCAGACAAGGCGCCGCAAAACTGGCGGGAGCTGAGACAGAAGCGAGCGGAGGAATTCCAGAAACGTCTCGGCATCACCAGCTACACAGGACTTTATTCGTACGTCTATTTAAACGATCAAGAAGTACGTCATGAGATCCTCGTTCCGCTACTTACCTTTGAAAAATGGCTGTCGATTGAACGCGTAAATCCCGAGTTCCTGGAAGTCGCTGAGCAGGAGTCCGCTCGCGAAAAAATTGGAGAATGGTTTCGCGACCGAAATCCCGTGCAAATTGACGGCATACCCGTCAAGCCCGTGCTCCAGCGATTGCAATTTTTCGGATTAGATATCAAGGACTTTGCAAAGGGCGCGAAGCCGCGCCGTGTGAGCGCTTATCAAGCCCGTCTCGGCATCATCCTCTCCTACCCCGCCAAAGCCCCGCCCAACCGCGTGCGCATGACTTGGGAAACGTACCACGACTCGGCACCTTTCCTCCGCTCCATTATTTATGATCGTGATTTAAAGCCGACCGAGGAATTTTTTGTGAAAGACAAGCCGCGCTTTGAATGGGCAAGAGAGGGCAACCCGCCTATTGCACACTCATTTGAGCTCAAGCAGCTAGTCCCCACTTCGTCCTCATCGATTTCCAAAGCGAGCCTATTGTTATTTGGGGCAGCTCCGCTGCTAGCGCTACTCCTTTACACACTGATTCCAAATGACTACCCAATCCGTAAGGGCACCAGCATCGTCGGCTTTTGCTCGTGTGTGATTGCGGGCGTGTGCTTTTGGAACCCTCCAAATAAACACCCTCCGCTGGATGAAAAACTGCTCACCGGCCATGCCAGCGCATTGCTGCATAATATTTACCGTGCATTTGATTATCAAAATGAAAGTGATGTATATGAGGCGCTGGAACACAGTGTAACAGGGAATTCATTGGAAGAGTTATTCTTGCAATTCCAATCAGGCTTGCGCATGCAGGAACAAGGGGGGGCAATTGCGCGCGTAAAGCGAGTTGAAGTTAAGGAAATCACCCTAGCCGAAAACTCCGAACATGACACACACACAGTTAGTCTGAATGCGACTTGGCGCGTAACGGGCACGGTAGAGCATTGGGGCCACATTCACACGCGAGAGGATGAGCTTGCAGCAAGAATGAAAATCAATGCCACTCCGAAGGGGCGAGGCCGTATCGTGGACTTTGATAAGACCGACAAAAAACGCGTGCGTTTTGAAACTGCTGTGAGAATGTTTGAGGACGAGTGATGCAACTGGGAATTCACTCAATGGAATTCAACTATGGCGAGAGCAGCTTTCGCCTGAGTGTTCCAGAATTGGAAATTCAATCGGGCGAACACGTGGCATTTATCGGCGCGAGTGGCTCGGGTAAGACCACTCTACTGCGACTACTGGCGGGGATCGTCACCCCCCAATCTGGCATGGTTAACGCTGGTGATATTGGAGTCAACCGTATGTCGGATGCCGAGCGGCGCTCGTTTCGCATTTCCCAAATCGGCTTTGTGTTTCAGGATTTCCGGTTAATCAATTACCTCAATATCCGCGAAAATATGCTGCTTCCCTATCGGCTAAACACGGCGCTGAAACTCAACGCAAATGTTAAAAATCGATTGGTAAAATTGGCTGAAATTTTGCTACTCACGGACAAACTCCTCTCTCCCATCGACGAGCTTTCGCAGGGCGAACAACAGCGCACCGCTATCGGTCGCGCGCTGCTGCCGAAACCCCGATTGATTCTCGCCGATGAACCGACCGGCAATCTTGATCCTGCCAGCAAGACCCAGGTCCTCGACTTGCTTTTTGATCAATCAAAGGAATATGAATCCACACTGGTGATGGTGACACATGATCATGCACTGCTCGATCGATTTGATCGGGTGATCGACTTTGCTAAATTTCACTCTCAGAAAACTACCCATGCCTAACTTTTTCCTGGCGTGGCAATACCTGCTCAAACGGCGCAGACAAACTGCGGCTATGATTGCTGGCGTGGCACTGGCAATTTATCTACCACTGGCTACGCACTGGCTCGTTGGCGCATTTGACAAGGCCATCGGAGCACGCGCCGACTCCACGCCGATGGTAGTGGGAGCAAAGGGAAGCCAGTTCGATCTTGTTCTGCACGGGCTGTACTTCCGCGCAAGCGTAGACGACACGATTCCCTTTGGTGAATACGAAACCCTAGCTGCAACCGGCCTGGCTCAATCGATCCCCTTACACGCACAGTTCACCGCTGACGAACAGCCGGTGGTGGGCACAACCCTGGATTATTTTGAGTTCCGAAAACTACACGTTTCCGATGGCAAACAAATTGCGTTTTTGGGAGATTGTGTACTGGGAGCCTCCGCCGCTAAGAAATTAAAATTACGGCCCGGAGATAAGCTCAAAACTGATAGTGGACATTTGTTCGATCTTGCCAGCGAATACCCAATACAACTCAACATCACAGGCCTCCTGAACCCCAACGGCACGGCAGATGATGAAGCGGTGTTTGTGGATGTAAAAACAGCGTGGATCATCGCGGGTATTGGGCACGGACACAATGAGGATGAGCAAACCTCAACGAGCAAAAAGCTGGTGACGAAACATCTGGAAATCACTGCGGAAAATAATGATTCATTTCACTTTCATGGCGATCCTAATGCCTTTCCGCTCACGGCAATGTTGGCTATCCCGAAGGACGATAAATCCACAGCACTCGTCCTCATGCGTTACCAAGATCATGACCACCTTCAGGCACTCAAACCGACGGAGATCGTGACAGAAATGATGGACATGGTAATGAGCATGCGGAAGTTCCTGTATGCCAATTACGCGTTGGTGGCCACCGCCACGGGCCTGCTGCTGATCTTAATTGTGGGGTTATCCCGTCGGCTACGTGCGCCTGAGATGGAGACAATGTTCCTGCTCGGCTGCAGTCGTAGCTCCCTCTTTGGCTTGCAGGCAGCGGAGCTAGCAATCATCTTCACCGCATCTATCGCGTTTGCCCTTCTGGCCGCCTGGGCTTCGGTGGCTTGGGCGCAAGACTATTTGAATACTTTGACAGGATGATTGACAAATCGATTGTAATCGCGGTTTCAACAGTGTTTTTTTTGGCCTGCCATCCGGGCAATGAGGTAACCATAAAAAAAACAGGCAAACCACAGATCTATGCAGTGAATTATCCATTGGCCTATTTTGCCGAACGCATTGGAGGTAAATTAATCGATGTGCACTTTCCCGAGATCGATGGCGATCCGGCTTTCTGGAAACCGGAAGCCAAGGATGTCCACGCGTTTCAAGGGGCGGACTTAATCCTATTCAATGGCGCAACGTATGCGAAATGGACGACCAAGGCATCACTGCCAAAATCAAAGATCTTGAATACCAGCGAAGGCTTTCAGGATCGTTTCATACAGGTGACGGAAGATGGGGAACACAAGCATGGCAAGGATGGTGATCACAGTCATACAGGAACGGCCTTCACAACTTGGCTGGACTTCAAACAGGCTGAGCAGCAGGCGGCCGCCATTCGCGATGAGCTGATTAGACTGCTACCAAATTCTAAACATGCCATTGGGAACAACTTTGCCGACCTGCAAAAAAAACTGCAGGCGCTGGACAGTGAACTTACGAATATTGCGAAGAATTACGGAGAAACTCCACTGGTCGGATCGCATCCAGTGTACCAATATTTGGCGAGGAGATATGATCTTAAAATACGGAGTGTCCACTGGGAACCTCACGAAATGCCCACTGAAGAAGGCTGGTCGGAACTGAACGCAACACGAAAAGAATATCCTGCAAAGATCATGCTTTGGGAAGGCGAGCCGGACAGGGCTATTGTACAAAAGCTACTGCAACAAGGTATTTCTAGCGTGTTGTTCGACCCATGCGGTAATCAGCCGAATGAGGGTGACTGGCTCTCGGTCATTAAGATGAACATTTCACTCCTAGGTAAAGCATTTCCTACAAAATAGACTTATCCACATTGTCCCTCTCCCTGTTAGCAAGATAACATTGGGAAGTCTGCTTCTACGGACATAATTCCCACAAGGAGAGGGGAGTATCGGATTTATTGTTCTGATTCGTTTACTGGATAAGCGTCGTTAGATGGGCGACGAATTGACGGGTCGCAGTATTCCCCAAGAGTTTACTTTCAAACGGCATGAAGAGATTGGCGTTGTTACTATGCTGCATGGTGGGCTTTATGGCAGCCAAGAAGGCAAACGCCTTTGTGCTCATTGGGCCGATGGTGCAACCACCTGCTCAGCCGAACGAGTTAGAGAGTAGTGGCGTAGACTTCAATTATACTGACGACCTTGGCGGACCCAAGGATCTCAAACGTTTTTTCCGCTGGAATATTCCAGTGCTGACCTACGCCTTTGACGCTAGTTTTATGCAGTACTTTGGCCTTGAAGGCCGCGATGCAGTAAAGGAAGCGTTCACGGTGATTAACGATTTCTTTTCCAACAGCGATTACGAGGGCGTGAGCGAACTTGAACTGACCACTCATGGTTTTCGCAGCAACTACAACACGACCTGGATCAACGAAACGGCCAGGAATGTTCAAATCATTGATGTCAAAAGCCTTACTCTGGGCTTACTTGTCAATCAACTGGGACTGGGGAATCCCCACCGATATGCATTTGGCATCGCTGCACTGTCGACAAACTTAGTGGGCACACAAATCAATTTCAATGTGCGGCTGCGCAACTACGATCCCATCACCGAGGGGCCGTCGTCGCAAATCAACAACGTGAACTACAGCTACCGGTTGGTGCACGATGCCAATACCACGGCCGGCGTGTTCCAGTTGCCGAGTTTTGCCGACATGGAGGAGTTTACCACGGATACAAGTGGCAACGCTTGGACCGCAGTCGCCGGAATAGTTGACGCCTTTTACGGCAACACTGCTATTTACTGGACGGATACCCCCACTTTATTTGGGTTCGGCGTGTATTATGATGGCCTCAATGCCATGGGAGGGCAGTATCAACCACGCCATGCACTCACCTACGATGACGCAGGCGGTCTCAAATATCTCTATCGGACAAATAACTTTGTTTACGAAGGCTTGGATCCTAACGTGGCCTTGATCATCCCGGCGAATTTCTTGCCGACTTTTGCGATTCCGGTTTTCCCCAATGGCAGCGCCCGAATCTATCCTGACCCTACTGGTTTATCCGGCGCATACATTCCTCGAAGGAACTCGGGCGTCATCCCCGGCTTGCCAATAAACTCCATCCTGCCTGCCCAGGCACCACCAGCCTTGATAGATGTCGCATTGCGAGGCGGTATCAACAAGATCCAGTTCCAAGAACAACCTTTCGATTCCTTTCTTGGCATTACATTTACTGCCACCAACCAAACTTGGACAGATACTTTTGTTAGTACCAACGGCCAAAATGTCCTCGGACTGGACAATACCGTACCCGGTGCTTCAACCTTTATCGGGGTACCGCAGCTCAGTTTTTTCACTCAAGAAATCGGTCGCGGCATCTTTCAGCCGGACATCATTTTCGTGGCTGATGAACTGGGGGTTTCCCCCGATGGCGTTCCTATCGCCTGGAACCGCACGGATAACTTAACGTGGATTGATAATTACACCAATAACTGGGGCCCGGTGCAATTGCTTTCCACCAATGTGGGGCCCGGCACAATTGTTGGCCCTATCCAGTATACATTCACCAAGCTCGGTCATGGCTTTGAGGTAATCTGGAGCGGCGAGGCCAGCGTGGTGGGCAACACCAACTCGTACAGCCTCTGGGGCCATATCAAGGGCCCTGGGTCGAGTGATGTGGTCGTTTTTCCAAATGACGCGCAAATCGCCATCCTTGAGAACGCTCTGGCCCCGACAACGGCCGTGCCAGCCATCACACGTGTGATTGATTCAGGGGGTGATCGCAAACTGACCCGTACCCAGGAAAGTCTGATCATTGAAGGCAGCTTGCTGGCTTCGGCCACCGCCATTCAAATCATGAATGGCGATCTGGAGTTGCAGACTATTATTGGCTCCTCAGTCCAAAGGTTCATCAAATCAAACCAGCGCATTGAAATTCCTCCCGGCATACTGAATGAACAATCCGAGGGAGCTGATTCCACTCGAACAGTTCGCGTCTGGAATACCCTTGGCCCAAGCGACTCTTCCACCGACACGATTGGGATATCGACCGGCCTACCGATCCTTACCGGCACCAGTCGGGATAACCTTATCTATGACCGTACGGAATCGTTGAACATCTTCGGGTATGGCTTCAAAAGCGGGCAGGCATACGCCGAGGATGGCAATGCATCTCTCACGCATTTTCGTGTGGAAGATGCCTCAGGTAACATGCTGTTTCCGACCGACGGCAACAGCACGAAGGTCACGTTTGAAATTAAGTCAGACACTCAGGCTGAACTACCGCTCAACTCCATTTCCTCCTCCATAGCTGATGGATCCATCCGTCTTCTACGCGTGGCGCGCGGTGGCGCGATCGAAGCTCTTAGTAGCACCAACAATGTGCAGTTCATTTCCAACATCACGACCAAACCGGTGATCACTGCACTTGAATTGGATGCCGAAGGTAACTTCCACCGGGATGAGGCAATCGACATTAATGGTTCAGCGCTCAACACCGCCTATCGCATCGAGATTGTAAACTCTGATGGCTCCTCTCTGACGCCAATTATGGCGGTAGATCTCCCTGTCGCTGGAGTGACGGTCGATGACAACGGTTCTCGTATTCAAATTTCCGCAGATGTTTTCTTTACCACACAAGCAGACGGCAACGGCACTGCCAGTCTCCGCAAATTCAAGGTGTACAACGCCGCCGGCAACACTGACAGCACCTTCACTTTCAATGTGAATGCCCAACCCACTGCGCTATTTGTGGCCGGTTTCACTTCACCCTTCACATTCAATCGGGATGCCACTACTGGCGATGACGTAACCATAGCCGGCACCAATTTAAAGGGGATCACGGAAATCCAACTTGTAGACGAAGCCGGTTTAGCTCTGCCGAACACTCCCAGCATCACTCTGCCTAATCCGGGAGTAACGGTTGCCAACAATTCCATCGTTATCGACACCCAAACGGCACAATTTCTCAACGGTACAAGTGGCGATTCAACCTCTACCTCCCTCTGGCGCCGTTTCCGTCTTATCGGCTCACGTGATCCGATTCTTACACCACAAAACATGCGCTTTTACGTTGGTGTTCCCCCTACTTATACAGACTACAGTGGACTTACCGGCACCTCAAACTATCGACGTGATAATGACATTTTCACCGTTAATGGCACTGGGCTGGGCGTGCTCACATCCGTGGAGATTGTGGATGTGAATGGCAATTCGCTGGCGGCAAATACAGCCGTCGGTCCAACCACGGGCGTCACCATCACCAGCAGCACCCAGTTTACGATTGCTGCGAATTCGTTTTTCAGCGGAAATCTACTGGACGGCTCCGCAGCCGGCAGTCGACGGCTGAAGATCGTCACGCCGTTCGGTTCAGTGGTTAGCGACAACAACTCTTCCGGCGCGTTCACCGTCAGTGCCACCCCCGCATTCCTTGGAAACACTGCCGCCACTTTTGCTGGAGGCGGGTTTGACGGAAGCACGAGCACCTACGACCTGAGTAACGGCAATCTTGTTATCAACGGCAGCAATTTTCGAGGCGTGAAGGCAATTGTGTTTGAAGACACCTCCTCTACAAACTATAAAACT
>CBFHWX010000092.1:0-10634 GCA_965659445.1 Limisphaerales bacterium
GGTGACCAAAGTTTTCTCATCATTGGAGATAACCAAAACCAATTCCTTCAAGGATTTACCCTCTTCAACCCACTCTGATGCGAGTTCACCTGTAATATTGCCCGGTTTCCCATCGTTTACGAATTTTGATTCGAATTGAAAATTTCCTTGAAGCAGTGCCAGTGCCTTGGCGGCTTCTTGGGGAGTCATGCGTTGAGTGGTGGTGGTCTCCTTCTTTTTGGTCCAGCTCAATTCAGACAATTCTGCCTCACCAACGGCTCGCACATTTCCATCGCCAAAACCAACCAGCACCCGGCCGTTTTTCCTGGCAGCCAATTTGGCCGCGGCCAAACCACCACTGTGATTCCAAATCCCCGCAGACTGAAAGATTAGTACCGTATCAGGTCCGATTTCCGAGACCTTCAACCCTTCCAAAGCCGCGTTGAGGGCGTAGCTACTTCCCGATTTATTCCCGCCGGGCTGCACAAACACTCCCTTGTGCCCCACCTCACGCAGGATGGCGTCGCCCCACTTATCAAGGGCCGGAGCTTTGCCGTTATCTTCCATGTAGAGCTTGAGCCCGAGGGTGAGTTCACGAATTTGTTTGGCCGGGATCGTCGCAAAACTTGCCTGCGGCACGGTTTCCTCCTCCATACCTCCCAATATGGCGGAGGCCGCCGCCGTCACCGGGATCAGCAACGATTGCGTCACAGCCATGCGGTAGCCACCCCCCGTCGCGCGACCGTCAAAGAGCAGGCCACTCTCATCTAGCTTCAGTACTGCCAGATGACCGGAAGGTTTCACGTCACCCAGGAATTTTTCAACGATGCTGGAGAAAACCTGCGTTTCCTCTTCATCAATTTCAGCTTTCGCCGTCAGAACCGGCAGTGCCTGCTCTAGAAGCTTCAGATATCCGCCTGCCCGCGCACTGACAAACTGCAGTTGCTGACCGTCCACCTTCAGATCCGCTGACATGCGCTTGAATTCATCGGTACCAGCCAGGCCCGTTGATTGGCCGCTGTGCACGGCGATGATTTCCCGGGCCAAGCCCGTGTCTGATGTCAGCACCACATGTTGGCCCAACTGAAAGAGTGTCGGTTTGAGGGAAATTTTCACCGGCATTTCTTCAGGCAGTTCCAAGGTAAAGAGAGTCACGTCACCGGCCTTTTCCTTCTCCAAAGGCATCGGCATAAGCCCGGTTGCCAATTTCAGAAGCGCCTCAAGGTTGCCCGCATCGGGTGCGAGCTTGATCACCATGACAACTCCGGGCTGGGGAAGGGATAGCGACAGCTTATCGTGCTTGAAAGGTAAGGCACGTTTATCATCCAGAGTGAAATACAACCCTGCGGCTCCGCCGTAGTAGGAAAGCACCGTTTCGATTGGGCTTTTGGACTGCTGTTCGCTTAGCGCCATAAGATCCAGAGGTTCAAGGGCTGCAGCATCATTGTATTGTGCCATCATTTGACCTTTGAATTTTTCTACACGCGTCTCGGTGAAAATAGCCTCTACTTCTTCTTCCGCTGGGGATACACCCAAAGGTAAGCCGGTAGTAGGATCTATAGGCACTGCTCCGCCAGCGTCAGGCCCAGGCCCATCTTCAATCGAGGGATCAGTCGCATGGTCATGCATATCATCAGTACCATGGTCATGCTCATGTGAATCTCTATTGGAGCCACCCGGGAATTGCTTAAAATCCCCTGACTTGGTGCTGACCTGACTTGCAGTCACCCTTTCTATCGGCTCGGTATACAGGCCGAAATTTTCCGAATCCACCGGCCCACTATTTTGGCGGAATGGTGCAAAGATATAATTCTTACCTTCAACCTTCCAAAACCCTTCCTGAAGTTCAACTATTTGATGCCCCTCTTCATCTTCATAGGAATTCAGATTCGCATAGGTGCCATTGGAACGTCGCAGCATCTCCCAGGTGCCGGAATTATTCGGGTCATTGTCCTTGCCACTCCACCGCCCCACAAAGGGCTTGGCCTCAGGGGTGAGCTCAGCAGAAAAATGATACTTCAGGGGGTTGCGATTAAACAAATCCACCGGTTCCATGGCCTTGGCATCATTGTATTTAACCATCTTGGGGCCCGTGAACTTGGCTAGGCGTGTTTCAGTGAAAAATGGGCCCTTAGGCCGCTCGAAGTCAGGGCCGGCAGCAGCAAGCACATGCACTTCACCTTCCGGATCATCAACCGGAGGCTCCTCACAGTTCTCGGGATTTGGTGGAGGTATAGGCAGCACTGGCGGCAGCTCAGTCGGCTCAGGCAATGAAGGCGCAGCTTCATTTATCCGAACATCACGATCTATCTGAGGACCTCGACCAAACTGATGCTCAGGGTGGCTGCACCGGGGAGCTTGTCCAACTGTCGTGAGGATATATTTCCCACCAGCAGGGCACCGGGGACTCTCCCGGAAATACTTGGCGAGATCAGTAAGGGTCACTGGTGCATCGTCCGCCTTACGTTTCTCAAGGGACCACTGGACCACCCCCCCCTCAATCGCCTGCAGGTTGGCTTGGCAGACAAACACGCGAGGATCAATATCACCGCCACCCGCTTCCTCCGGCATGGGAGCCTCTCCACCTTCATCTACTCCTCCGTCTGGTGGCATTGGAATATCTTCAATTTCTCTTCCAATGCCTTCCTCCATGGCTTCCGGCGCTGTGGGTTCCATGACCGAATCATCATATCCCTGATTACGGCGGCCATTGTACAATTGCCTCATCTCAATCTCACCGGTAACAAACCCATCATTCGTCACCTCATCCAAGGGCGCCACGATCATGCTTAATCTTTCAAGCGGGATAATTTCGCCTTTTTGGTAAAAAACCGCCAAATGCATTTTATGATCCTCCACCTTCCAGAACCCCTCCATTTCATCGTTGTCCGCGTGAAGAACAAACGTTCCATCGGGTCGACGAAGAATTTCTGCAGGGATCGATTGCCGGTTGGTGCTTTTCCAGCGTCCCACAAAGGGCTTGGATTCC
The DNA here is from genome assembly GCA_965659445.1 of Limisphaerales bacterium. Lineage (GTDB taxonomy): Bacteria > Verrucomicrobiota > Verrucomicrobiia > Limisphaerales > UBA1100 > UBA1100. The sequence continues at coordinate 2,969 of CBFHWX010000092.1, forward strand.
TCGGTCAATTCGCCGCTAAAATGTTCACCCAGAATGTCCTTGGCCGCAATGCTCCCCATCAGTGGCTCCACCATTCTCTGCACCTCATAGGGAAGGAAATCTCCGCCCTGAATCAGTGCCTTGCGCAGTGCCTCAATCGTGCCTTCGATATTGGCGTTGGTGTAATGCGCCATCACGGTTGATTCCGGGGCAAACTTCAGGCCATGGGCCGCATTGGCCTCGCCGGCAATGGTCTGCCAGATCACTCCGGGCTCAGCTTCCTTGTCCCGCAATAGATACACCCGGTTGCGGTACAAATCCTTCTCTACTGCGAGGCTGCTGGCACCCACTCCCTTCAGGTCCATAAACCCGGTCTTCTCCAGAACCGGCCCAACCACTCCGAGGAAAGAATTTATATCCCGCAGATCGCGATCCACATAGCCACCGCGTTGCCGCTCCTTGGCAATCGTACTGGAAACAAAATCCTCCACGCTTTTGATCCCCCCCTTGAATGCACTCATTGCCTGCTGGGCGTTCCAGTAAAGATACAGGTCACCCCCCGCATCGAGCTTGGAAGCTACCTGCGCAAAATCGTTGGGCGTGGCCGAGGCATGCACTTTAGCCGAGTCTGGTTGAGTCGACTCTAGTTTAGGCTCAGGCAACGGCGGAGGTGGAATGTGCTCTGGAGGAGTAAACTCCTGCTGGGCAGCCGCTACAGGTTCCGAGGATGGTGACTCGCTGCAACCGCTAATCCAAAGGGCAACGACTGCAAAAGTGATGGCTAAATCAGTTTTGTTCATGATTGTTTTTGAAAATTCCTCGCGCCCATACAGCCAGAGAGTGGTGTCATTCTATGGTGCATCACAAAGCCTGCCTACTATAATCTTTTGGAAAGTTTATAGTAGGCAGAGCACCGTTGCTCACGGTATTCTTACGTCCAAGCTCATGTTCCTCCCTCCAATTAAATCTTGCGCTCGCGCCTTTACCGCACCCGAACTCTTGGTACTGGTGGGCGGTCTCGCTATGGCGACCACCATCCTGCCCGCTTTGGGCAAAGCCAAGGCCAAGGCCAACCGCATCAAGTGCGTAAATAATCTGGGTCAAATTGGCAGATCCCATCTTGGATTTGCCCAGGACAATCGTGAACGCCATCCCTGGCAGCTGACGGAGGCTGGATTGCGTAATCATGGAAGAGACGCCAATAGGGAGGATGCTGTACCCAAAAACTGGAACCTCAATATTGAGCGCATCTGGACCTGTGCAGCCATGAGATCAGAATTACAGACCCCAAAGATTCTCGTGTCACCCTGCGACTCTGCAGCAGTCGCCTCCAATGAGGTCATTCAGGAAAACTGGCGAAGATACAGTCCCGGTGGCCTAAAATTGCCGCGCCAAGGACTCAGCTACGCGCTGCATTTAGGTGCAGACACCCAACGCCCTTCAACTATTGTTGCCATGACGCGAAATTTTGATGGAGATGACGCCAAGCCTTATCCCGGCTTCCGCTCGTCCGGACCAGGCAGCGCTCCCAAAGCCATCGCCCTCGTCGTCCCCTTTGGACGCAGCATGAAAACCGGCAGCCCGAATGCCCAATTCATCGGCGCAGATAAAACCTCCAATACCCGAACCATCGCCGGCCTCACCCATTCACAGGGCCAGCTCACGACATCTGATGGAGCCGCAGTGCAATCCGGGGGCGGCGGCGGATGGGGGGATATCACAAGAGTCCTCAGATCTCACAGAAATTCGCGAGGCGGCCAAACCCGGGGCGAAGCCTACGAGGGTCTAACCCGCCCCCGACAATGAAGATTTCCTTCCCCTCTCTCAAGGGCGGCTTCACTGCGCCGGAACTCCTGGTGCTGGTGGGCGGCCTTGCCATGGCTACCACTATCCTGCCCGCCCTGGGCAAAGCCAAGGCCAAGGCCAACCGCATGAAGTGCGCCAGCAATGTGGGTCAAATCTCAAAATCCTTTCTCGGATTTACTTCGGAGGCGGAGGGAGTATTTCCTTGGCACTTGCGGGTTTTTGAAAAAGAAGACCACCGCTTCACCAAAGCGTATGGAGCTAACGATTCCAAAGATGTTTACAACGTGGAAACCATCTGGCGTTTATATCCGCTGAGACAAAGTCTACAGGCCTATTCTTCACTAACATCACCATGTGACCCCAGGGCAATTGAAAATGGCCGGAAACATAAGATAAAGTCTTTTGCTGAACACGGGGACCGCACCGACTTCATTGTCCCGCGCCAACTTCAAAGCTACGCCATCCACATGGGTGGGGATGCTCAGCTCGGTGCAAGCATTCTTGCCACCACCCGCAATTTTGATGGTGATGACCCGGTCCCTACCCGGCATATCTCCAAGGAAAAAATCACCCCGAAATTCGGCCGTAGCCTGCGGTCCAAAAACCTGAAAAACGCCCACTACATCGGTGCTGATGAAGCCAGCCACAGCCGGGTCATGGGAGGGTTAAACGCCAGTCAGGGTAATCTGACCCGTGCAGACGGCTCGGTCATGCAGATGGATGATGCTCAATTGCACGATGCGATGCGTAGGCACGCCCGAGGCGCGGGGCAAGGCAGTGCTTTGGAGTTAAACGAAAATCTCTCCCGCCCCCGACAGTAATCAGCGCTCTACTTTGGCCGTTTTTTTCGGCAACACACCACACTTCATCAAGGCCAGCAGCGGGTAGGCCGTGCCGCTGTAGGTAATGTAGTGATACTTATCGGTATTGAGTGAACGCGTCCACCAACGACCACTCTCACGCTGATTGGATAAAAGCCATTTCACCGCCTTCTGCAAACGCTCATCCTTTGCGGGCACACCTGCCTCACGCAACACAAGCACCGCCAATCCCGTCATATGGCCGTCGCTGGGGGGATTTTTGAATTCCGGCTCAGCACGTAACTTAGCGGCGCGATTACCTGCACCCCACTTTTCCGGTGTGGAAAATGTCCGGATAGACCAACCACCATCCTCGCGTTGATGGGTCCAAAGTGTATCGATCAACTTTTGCCGACGATCTTTCTGCAACAGGTCCGGCATGCGTGCGGCAGCCCAGAGCAGGAGTACCGAGCCATAATCGTGAGGAGGCTTTGTTTCTCGCAGGTACTGTTGCAACAATCCAATACCCGCTTTCAATTTTTCATCCTTTAGATTTCCCCGCCATTGCGGTGCGGAGGCAACCGCCATGGCCGCCACAGTAGCTTCCTGAAAGGCGCTCGATTCCAGTGGCGGCCATAAAACCACTGAATGCCAGGTGCCGGATTTTTCTTGGGTACGGAACATCAATTCCAGTGCTCCCTGGGTTTCAGCAGACAGCTTGCCGGTCACGTGTCGGTCCCACTGCGCCAGGCCGACTGCGGTGTAAATTATCTCTGCGGGCTTTGTCTTTTTTAACAGATCGGCATGTTTCATTTTTTGTAAAACTGCCAATTCATCGGTGAGCAAATCACGAACTTCCTCCGTGGGCTTGCCTAACACAGAAGTCAATTCCGGCCGGATTTGCATATACGTGCCCGTTGTGTGGCACGTCACACAGCCGCGCTTGCGCGTCCACGCCAGTGCGCCTTTCTCAAGATAGTCATCTGCCTTCGCCAGCGAAAATTGCTTTAACACGGCCTCATCTGCCGAGGCCGCAGGCACAGTGATGTCCGGTGATTTATACTGTGGCGTTGCAGCAAACAAAGCCGGGCCAATAAAAAGAAAGAGAATTTTTTTCATGGACTAAATCAGGATTTCCTTCGCTACATTGCCGAATACATCAGTCAACCGGAAGTCGCGGCCTGAGTAGCGGTAGGTGAGTTTTTCATGGTCGATACCCAGAAGGTGGAGGATGGTGGCGTGCACATCGTGGATGTGCATTTTGTTACGCTCGGCATAGAAGCCGTAATCGTCGGTGGCACCGTGGCTAAAGCCGCCTTTGACACCTCCACCCGCCATCCACATGGTGAACCCCCACGGGTTGTGATCGCGCCCGTCCATGCCAGCACCCTGTACGGTGGGTGTGCGGCCAAATTCACCACTCCACACCACCAACGTGTCATCGAGCAGCCCACGCGCCTTGAGATCATGGAGCAATCCGGCGATAGGTTTATCGACCTCACTTGCCTTTTCAGTGTGGCCCTTGCGGAGGTTACCGTGTTGATCCCATTGCACCTTGCTGTCGCTGTGGCTCACCTGCACATAACGCACCCCTCGCTCGGCAAAGCGGCGAGCCATGAGACACTGTCGGCCAAAGTTTTCGGTGGTGGCATCGTCGAGTCCATACAGTTTGCGTGTAGCCTCGGTTTCACCGCCGATGTCCTGAATTTCCGGCATTGAGGTCTGCATTCGAAAGGCCAGTTCAAAAGAATTGATTCGGCTCTCTAGCACAGGATTGGGAACGCCGGCGAGATGGCTCTGGTTGAGTTGTTTTAAAAAGTTCAGCTGCGAACGCTGCTGGTTGGAGGTCCATTTGGGATTTTTAATATGATGCACCTTGGCGTCCTTCGCCTTGATGCTGGCATTACCAATAGGCGTGCCACCGTAATGCGCGGGCAAAAATGCGCTGCCCCAATTGTTTAATCCACCGTGCGCAAGCGTGGGGCAGATGGTCACAAAGGCCGGTAGGTTGGCATTCTCCGTGCCCAACCCGTAGCTGACCCATGCACCCATGCTCGGGCGGACAAAGTTGTCAGCGCCAGTGTGGAGTTTTAGCAGGGCGCCACCATGGGCAGGGTTGGTGCCGTGAGCACCGTGCAGAAAACAAATATCGTCAACGTGCTTGGCCACATGTGGAAAAAGTTCACTAACCAAGTGACCGCACTGGCCATATGGCTTGAACTTCCACGGCGATGCCAAAAGATTGCCGGTCCTGGCAAAGGTGACCTTCGGCTTGGCAAACGGCAGTGGCTTGCCGTGATCGCGCTGAAGCAGCGGCTTGTACTCGAAGGTATCCATGTGTGCCGGACCACCCTTCATGAACAGAAAAATCACACGCTTCGCCCGCGGTTTGAATTGGGGCTGTCTGGGCGCCAACGGATTCTCCGCCTGCAACATCGAGGTCAACGCCACCGAGCCAAAGCCCAGGGCAGTTTTTTGCAGCATGTCGCGTCGCGTCATCATTTCAAATAAAGAAACTCATTCGATGAAACCAAAGCTTGGCAAAATGCCTGCCAGCTGGAATGCCGTTCCTGACAAAATTCATCGACGAAAGCCAACGCCCTTTTGCTTTCTATTTCCGTAGGTTTACGATTGTAAATCTGCGCGTAAAGCCGATCGATACGCTGACCGTCGTTGAGCTTTTTGTCCAGCAATAGCCTCTTCGCCATGGCGTCGGTAGCACGCAGGACGAGCGGGCTATTCATCAAATAAAGAGCCTGCGGGGCGATGGTGGAATCAGCGCGGTTACCGTTGACCGTGCCAGGGTCGGGGAAGTCAAACAGTTCGAAGAGGTCGTAAACGTGGTTGCGAATCACCGGCAGGTACAGCGCGCGGCGGTTGCTGCCATAGGTGGTCGCGTCCTTTGAGGTGTGGTCGAAGACGAGTTTATAGTTTTCAAATGTCCAGACGTAGCCGCCAACCTTTTTGTCCAGCAGTCCGCCGATTTCCAAAAGCGAATCGCGCAGGGGTTCCGCCTCCAACCGGCGCAGTGGCGCGCGCGAAAGGAGGAGATTATTCGGGTCATGCTTTAGCGCGGCAGCCGAAGCCTGACTGCTCATCTGATACGTAGCCGAGGTGAGGATGAGCCGATTCAGTTTTTTCACAGACCAGCCGTTTTCCTTGAACCACGCCGCCAGCCAGTCGAGTAATTCGGGGTGTGATGGCTTCGCACCGAGCTTGCCAAAATTATCAGTAGTAGCCACCAGCCCGCGACCGAAATGCCAGCGCCACACGCGGTTGACCATCACGCGCGGGGTAAGTGGATTATCCTCATTGGCAATCCATCTTGCTAACTCCAAGCGACCACTTGTTTTTGCCGTAATCGGCTGGGCATCAGACAAGATTCGGAGGAAATGACGCGGTTGAAGTTCTTTTTTTGGCCTATTGTGATCGCCCCGCACAAAGATTGGCAGCTCGGTGGCATTACCATCAGTTACGCCCATAGCACCCGGTAAAACGTACACGTCCGACTCCAGCCGCTTGAGTGTTGCGTTCAATTTTGACAGCTCGACCTTTGTTGTAGCCGGATATTTTGCCTCGGGAGAAGCCGGCAGTTTTTTCAATTTCAAGTCCACCAGCAATTCTTGGTTCGCTTTAGCGATAAAAGCGCTCACCACTTTTTTTTGCGAATCAATCAGCGCAGCGTGCTTTTTCTTCAGCTCCTTGTGCGCCGGCGTGGCGAAGGAATGCTCGTGCCACTTGGCGATGGTCTTCAGCGAGTCCATCGTTTTTGTGCTCTTGAAAATGCCAGCCAACGCATAGTAATCGGCGGTAGGGATGGGGTCAAACTTGTGGTCGTGACAACGCGCACAACCGAGTGTGAGACCCAGCAGAGCTTTACCCAGCGTATCGATCTGCTCGTCGATGATATCCATTTCCATCTTCATCTTGTCCGGCTCGGCCAGCACCTTTGGTCCAAGTGAAAGAAACCCCGTAGCAGTAACCAATGCTTGCCTCCGGGCCGCATCCTTTGCCGGCAAAAGATCGCCTGCGATCTGCTCAATGAGAAACTGGTCAAACGGCTTGTCGGTATTAAATGCCTCCACCACATAATCGCGATAGCGCCATGCATTCGCGTGCGCCGCATTTTCATCCAGCCCGTTGCTGTCCGCATAGCGAACCACATCCAACCAGTGCCGCGCCCACCGCTCGCCGTACTGCGGCGTAGCCATTAGCCGGTTAATTTCGAATCTCGAATCTTGAATTTCGGATTTAGCTTCTGGTGGGAGTCCCGTGAGGGCGTAGTTAATGCGCCGCCGCAAATCATGTGGGGCAGTAGCCGTCGCGGGCTGGAGGCCGGCTTTTTCCAGTTGCGCGAGTATGAATTGGTCGATGGGATTTTTCACCCACGCCTTATTTTTCACTGGAGGCAAGGCGGGCTTTATAACGGGCTGAAACGCCCAGTGCTCACGGCCCTTTGCGAGGGCAATCTTTTCCGCTGCGAACATGGCAGGCGCCGACAACAGAAAAACCAATATTAAAATCGTTATTTTCATGGCGAACCAATCAAGTAAGTCTGGACGAGCAACAGTGATTTTGCACGGCAATAAAATTATGTCAGCAACTCTTTGACTATATGGCCGTGAACATCAGTGAGGCGAAAGTCGCGACCTGCGTGGCGATACGTTAAGCGCTCGTGATCCAGACCTAGGAGGTGCAGTATGGTGGCGTTGAAGTCGTGCACGTGAACACTGTCTTTGGTGGCGAAGTAACCAAACTCATCCGTCGCCCCATGGACGATGCCCGGCTTTACTCCGCCGCCGGCCATCCACATGGTGAAGCCGTGTGGGTGATGATCGCGACCGTAGCCAACTCCATTGCCTTGCGCCATGGGCGTACGCCCAAATTCGCCACCCCACACGATCAATGTTTCGTCCAGCAACCCGCGTTGTTTCAGATCGCTTATTAACGCGGCGATGGGCTGGTCCACAGCCTGGCTGCGAGCGAGGTGTTCCTTGGCGATGTTGCCGTGCGAATCCCAGCCTTTTTCAAACAGCTGAACAAACCGCACGCCGCGTTCGCACAGGCGCCGGGCAAGTAGA
>CBFHWX010000093.1:0-10289 GCA_965659445.1 Limisphaerales bacterium
GTTGCCCGGCGCGGTGATCATCGCAGCCAGTTTTTCTCTTGGATCCTTTACTTCACGCAATAGCGCGGGATTGACGGTAGTCAGAAAATTTTGAGTAAAGGGATCGGGCCAGCTGGGTTCCACGGTTGAGCCAGGCTTGAGGGTGATCTTGATTAGTGGTTTGCGGCCTTCAAAGATGGTGGACGGGACAGAGGAACTTGAGGGTAGCTTGATGGGGTCACGATTCAACATCGCGGCCAGTTGAAAAAGGTCCTTTTGCTTGGAGACGTGATAGGGCGCGTCGTGGCAGCGGGCACACTTCATCTCTACACCCAGAAAGGCCGTGCCAAGAATGTGAGCCTTGGCCGCCATCGGAACATCGTTTTGCGCGGCCAGGCCGAATCCAGCTGGACCACCGGCCTTGGCGTTTCCTTTCATCATTACCAGTTCGGTGACAAACCGGTCCATTGGCAGGTTGTCGAGTAAGGCCTCGTGTATCCAGAAACGGAACGGTCCGGAATTATTCAGGCTCGGTTTGAGGATGTTTGGATTTTCGGCCAGTACATCCTGCCAGTATGCCGTCCAATGATCAGCCCACCGATCATCGGCAAGCAGACGGTTGATGGCCTTTGCCCGACGTGTCTTGGGGGAGTCCTTCAGGAAGGCTTCAACCTCTGACTGTGAGGGAACCACGCCAACGGTGTCCAGGGTGACCCGGCGCAGGAACTCAAGGTCTTGAATCTTATCAGATGGCACAATTTTTTCGGAGTCAGAATAGGAGGCACCCTCTCGAATCCACTGGGTGATCAGCTCTCGTTCGGACTGCGAAAGAGGTTTACCTTTGGGCGGCATGATGTCATCGCCTGCGGCTGGATGAATTCGTTTAAGGAGCAGGCTTTCCTCCGGTTCGCCCGGGCTAATCGCTGGCATCTCCGAGTCGCCGCCTTCAATGGCTCCCGCACGTAAGCTTAGTCGAAGTCCACCCTTTGATTTATTGTCGTGGCATCGGAAACATCGCTCGCTGAGGATGGGCCTGATTGTTTGCGTAAAATCAATCCCGCCTGCTGCTTTTGCCGCTGCCGCATTGGCCTTTGTCCAGGAGGCCTCCAGAAAGGCGTCGATGCTCTTGTACTGCTGTGGTTTCTTTTTTGTGATCGCCTCACGGGCTGTTGCGTGGCGCTGTTGCCAATAGTCTGCCTCGGACTTCCGAAGTGTCAGGCGCCGAGTTTGGTTTAGGCTCTGGTAATTGCTCATGCGTTCGCGCCGGTAGGATGTCCAGCCTTGGTCGGTCAACTGGACTGTGCGTTTACCCGGGCTCATCAAGGTAAAGCCGCCCTCCTTGTTTCTCACACTAAGGCTGGTTTCGCCGAGGGTTGCTCGCTGGCCGCCGTTGCCAGCAATCATTTCCAGGACGACCAGATGCTCGCGGCCTTCACCCGTTACCTTCACCAATTGTTCGCGATCACCCGGCCCGAGATAACGTAGATGCTTTCCCTCTACTATGGTGGCCTCTCGGACATTGTTGTGTGCCCCACCACCAGACTTTCCGTAGTTGATCTCGACGACGACCTTGCCATCAAGCCAGAGTCGTCCCTTGCCGCGGATGCGCAACAGCCACTCCTGTTCACCCTTGGGAAGCACTATCTTCGCAGCCGCGCGCAAAAGAAACGGGTTTGACCAGGCATCACGCACGCCTGAGATGGTGTATTTTTCGGGGACCTGAAAGAAACCGAACACATCTTCATCATAACTGGTTGTGGGTTTACCAAAACGTCGTGGCCATGAGCTCCTCTTGCTGAGGTTTTCCACTATCTCCACGCGGACTCGACCCGGCCTCAGTGATCCTTCAACGAACTTGGGAATATAGGGTTTGATGGGATAGCGTTGGGTGAGTTGTTCCTCGGTGAGGATACGACGATACAGTGCCACCTCGTCCATCTGTCCCCGGAAACCCGCGGCCGTGACCCGGCCCATTGAAGAACCAACCCAGAGATCATCATCATCCACGATGGGCGGCTGGGTGGTGGCGCCGGCGTAGGCAGGGTTCCAGGCGCCTTTGATTTGCTCGCCATCAATGTAACCCCGAATGCTTTCGGGGTTGCCGAAAAGGTAGGTCACCGCGACGTGGTGCCAGCCTGAGCCTATTGAAAATCCCTCGGAGGAATCCCAGCGATGCCAGTCACTATTGTGCGCGCCGACGGTGCGACTGCGAAAAAGAAAACTGAGATAGACCGAATTACCCGAACGAAAGATGCGCAGGCCGTAGTTCTGGTTATGGGGTTGCTGACCGCGGTTATTGGTGCGTCCCTTGCCGAGGATATACGCTGTGGCGCCTGCCTTTAAATCCTTGTCTGGGTTGATCCAGGCTTCGATCGTGATAGGATCGCCGTTGTCAAAATCAAACTGACTACCCGGCCCTATATCCTCCACGCGAATGACCCCGGTAGCCTCCTTGGAGCCATCTCCAAAACGCGCAGCGAGATTATCCTTAGTGAAAGATTTGAACAGCTTGGAGCTAGGGCCTGCCTGTCCAAACTCGATCTCGCCCTCCACCTCTCCCAGGTCCGCCCTTTTATCTTCAAAGGACCACCATGCCACAGGCAGTAGTTGCTTTACCTGCTGATGATAAGCCGAGGTCGTAGACGTCTTTGCCTGTGGTTGGGCACCCATCACCACTGACGTTGTCACTATGGAAAGCGCGGTGCCAAGTAGAGTATGGAGTATCTTGATCATTTTTTGGTACGGTCTGCCATCCGTAGAAAAACTCTATTTTCGGACGTCTTTATCCCGTCTTCGATTCAACCCGGTTGAGGCTCTTAAGCCAATACTTCTCTGATGATATTACCGTGGACATTGATAAGGCGGCGTTGGATGCCTTTATGGTAAAAGGTAAGCTGTTCGTGGTCCAGTCCCAAGAGGTGCAGGATGGTGGCGTTAAAGTCATGGGCGGTAATGGGGTTTTCCTGCGCCCTGAACCCAAACGGGTCGGTGGCATCATAACTCATGCCACCTTTAATGCCGACGCCGGCCACCCAGGCGGTAAAGCTATTGGGGTTATGGTCACGATCAAATGCAACACGTCTTTTGCTTGTAGCAGCTAAGGCCTGCTCGTGTTCTAGCTGAGCCGTTTTACGGCTGTTCTTGGCTTTCCTAGTTGGCGGTGATGGCCTTGGTGGCTTGTGATAACCGATCTGTGTCAGAGACCAACCTTAGAATCTCTTAAATAACTAGGATTAGGACTGCGAGTCCAGTCTCTGGAACCGGCGACTAAACCCCCTCGACCTTTGGCTTGCGTTTTTGGTTAATGCGGGAAAGGCTGATCACGTTCCATCATGAAACGATTTGCTCTTACTCTTGCAGTTATTTGCTTCAGCTCGCTTTACGCGGCTCAACCCGATGCGGTTTGGATAACTCACTCGCCGCGGGAAGAAATCAGTCCCAAGTTTGATCTCAAGAACGGTGTATTTAAGATTGATGCCAGTGGTCAAAACGGTTCCACCGGCCAGTGGCAGACTCGCCTTGCCGTAAACGGTGGTCAGCACTATCGGTTTTCTGCGAAACGTACCACACACGCTATTGATAATCCGCATCGCAATGTGGTGGAACGGTTGATCTGGTTGGATGCCAAGGGCAATAAGGTAGTGCGTGATAAGCCTTCATTTGCTTCCTATCGCCCCGGTACGGCGCCGCGGGCAGAGCCGGAATATCCACGCACCAGAGGTCCTGCGAAAAACGGATGGACCGAGGTGAGTGATATTTTTCGCGCACCCAAGGCTGCCACGCAGGTGCAGGTGGAGTTGAGCCTGCGCTGGGAGACCAATGGTCGTGTTGAGTGGCGCAATGTCTTCCTATTGCCCACCACCGCACCTAAGCCGCGCATCGCCCGGCTGGCGACCATCCACTATAAACCGCGCGCAGGCAAAACCTCTGCCGAAAAATGCCGCCTTTTCGCCCCGCTAGTCGCCAAGGCCGCAAACAAGAAGGCTGATTTTGTCGTGCTGCCTGAAACGCTTACCTTTTTCGGCAGCGGTCGCACCTATGCCGAATGCGCCGAGACCATTCCCGGTCCATCCACAAAATATTTTGGCACGCTCGCCAAGAAGCACGATCTGTACATTGTTGCCGGTTTGCTCGAGCGCGAGAAGACGCTGGTTTACAACGTTGCCGTGCTCATCGGTCCAGATGGCAAGGTAGCCGGCAAATACCGCAAGGTTTGCCTGCCGCGTGGCGAGATTGAAGGCGGCCTTACGCCCGGTACAAAGTATCCTGTTTTCCAAACGCGCTTCGGTAAGGTGGGGATGATGGTTTGCTACGACGGCTTTTTCCCTGAGGTTGCGCGCAACCTCAGCATCAACGGTGCGGAAATCATCGCGTGGCCCGTATGGGGTTGCAACCCCATGCTTGGCGCTGCGCGCGCCTGCGAGAATCACGTTTACATCGTCAGCAGCACCTACACCGATGCCTCCAGCAACTGGATGATCTCGGCTATTTATGGCCACGACGGCAAACCCCTCGCGCAAGCCAAGGACTGGGGCACCGTCGCCGTCACCGAGGTGGATTTGAACAAGCGCCTCTACTGGCACAGCCTCGGCGATTTTAAAGCGCAAATCCCCTCGCATCGCCCGCCAGGCAAATAAAAATCATTTTATGAAAACACACGCAACCCAGTTCCTAAAAACGGTAGTGGCACTTTTGGCGCTGACAACTACGACATTGTTTGCCGAAAAGAAAGGGGCGATCACGCATTCCTTCCTCGGCGTGGGTAAGGCGAACCGCGTGGTCATCGTGGGTTAAGACAGCAAAGTGAAGTGGCGATTCGACATGCCGGCGAGCGATGGGTGGGTGTTGCCAAACGGCAATGTGCTGCTGGCGTTGTACGGCACAAAGGACTTTCCAAATGGTGGCGTGGTGGAAGTGGATCGCAAAACAAACAAAATTGTTTGGGCATACAAAGGGCAGCAAAAAGAAATCAGTACGGCCCAGCCTTTGGGTGATGGGAAATTTTTAGTGGCGGAACTGGGGCCTAAGCCACGCGCGATTATCATCAATCGAAAGGGTGAGATTTTGAAATCCACAGCACTCGCGTGCCAAAAGCAAAATTTCCATATGCAAACGCGGATGTTGCGGCGGTTGCCTAATGGCAATTACATTGCGCCGCATTTGCTGGATTTTGCAGTGAAGGAATACGACCCTAATTCGGGCAAGGTGCTTCGAAGTTTTCCCACTGATGATCGTGGCCGCGCCAAGCGCGATTGGCCGTTCACGGCCATCCGACTTATGAATGGTAACACGCTTATCGGCTGCACCAATGGCAACCGCATTATTGAGGTGGATAAGAAGGGTAAGATCGTGTGGAGTGTTGACAACAAGGACATCGCCGAAAATCTTTTTGACGATGCCTGCGGTGTGCAGCGGTTGCCCAACGGCAACACGGTTGTCACCAGTTATCACGCCAAGGGAAACGCGGTGAAGCTCTTCGAAGTGACGCGCGATAAGAAGGTGGTATGGCGCTACAACGGCCTTGCCGCAGGCTTTCATCATTTTCAAATCCTCACCACCAATGGCCAGCCGGTGAAGGATAACACTTGGAAATAGACCGACGCCAATTCCTTGTCAGCACGACGTTTGCAGCGGCGACTCTTGGCGCCAAACCGGCTCGTGGGCCGTTCGCTATTGTGCTTGGCACGGCGCAAGATGGCGGATTTCCACAGGCGGGTTGTAAAAAGGATTGCTGCAAAAAAGAGTTGGGAAATATGGCAAAGCGGCGCGACCCCGCGAGCCTTGGAATCATTGACCCCATCTCCGGCCAGCGCTGGTTCATCGAGTGCACGCCGAGTTTCCCACGCCAAGCTCGACGGCTGGACGCAGCGCTTCCGAAACTGACCGGGCGTATCGATGGCATTCTGCTCACGCACGCGCACATCGGGCATTATGCAGGGCTCATCCATCTTGGCCGCGAGGTAATGGGTGCCAACGGCGTGCCAGTGCATGCGATGCCGCGTATGGAAAAATTCCTGCGCACCCAAGGGCCGTGGAGTCAGTTGGTGGCCCTGAAAAATATCGCGCTGCGACCGATGCGCGATGGGCGTGGGATTGCGTTGAATGAGCGGCTGCGAGTCACTCCCTTTCTTGTGCCGCATCGCGATGAGTTTTCGGAAACGGTTGGCTTCCGCATCGAGGGCCCACGTCAAAAAATTCTGTGGCTGCCGGATATCGACAAATGGGAGCGCTGGAAAACACCATTGGAAAAGGCACTTGCAGGCGTGGATATTGCCTATCTTGACGCCACGTTTTACGCCGATGGCGAATTGCCTGGACGCGACATGTCTAAGATACCTCATCCCTTTATCGTTGAGACCATGCACCGCATTAAAAACCAAGCCGCCAGCGTGCGTTCCAAAGTGCGGTTCATTCATCTCAATCACACCAACCCCGCCCACGACCCGCACAGTGCCGCCACCCAAACCATCCGCGCTGGCGGTATGCGCGTGGCGGAGCAGGGCGAGCATGTGGAGTTGTAACCGCCTACCCTTCGGTTCATGCTTTCGCGCGTGCGGATTCTTATTCTTTTATTGTGTTTAGGTTGTGCTGTTCATGCTAGTGAGCAGGGGCCGTTGGTTATTGTCGGCGGCGGTGGCACGCCGTTGGAGGTGCGCCAGCATTTTGTAAAACTAGCCGGAGGGAAAGCTGCCCGCATCGCCGTGCTGCCGCAGGCGTCCAGTCGTGAAGACCGCGGCCAATCTTCAGTAAAAATGTTCAGCGAACTGGGGGCGAAAGTTTTTATCGTCGAGCTGAAAAATTCCGAGGCTGCCCGCACGCGGTTGAAAGAGGCGACAGCCATTTGGTTTCCCGGCGGCAGCCAAACGGCGCTGTACGATGATTTGAAAAAATCCGGTCTTGTGAAATATATCCGCGACCGCCACGCGCAAGGATTGCCTATAGCCGGAACCAGCGCAGGCGCAGCGGTGATGTCGACGGTGATGATTCCCGCCATGCCCGAAAAATTCGGTCTGCGTGCGAACAACACACCCACCACGCTTGGTCTCGGCCTCGCGCCGGGATTAATCATCGACCAGCACTTCATCGCGCGCCGCCGTATGAATCGCCTGCTCAGCGCCGTGCTGGACAATCCCGACAAGATCGGAGTAGGCATCGGTGAGGCCACGGCTATCGTTGTCCACGGCAAACGCTTCGCCGTCATGGGTGAGAACAGCGTAATTGTCATCGATCCCTCTGCAGCGAAACAAACCCATACCGCCAAGGGAAAACTTCAATCCGCCACCGGCCTGCGCCTGCACGTGCTCAAAGCGGGGCACGAGTATTTGTTTGGAGGCAAGTAGCTCTGTCGGGTTCTCAGGCGTCCTTCCTTAGTAGACCGGGCTATTCCGCCTTGTCTTTGTAATGCGCGGACGCATAATCGCCGCGATGATTGAGTTGCGCGGCAATGACTCGATGGACTTTTGTGATGGCATGAGCCGACGAGCGATGTTGCGCATCGGCGGGCTGGCCCCGCTGGGGCTTTCACTGTCATCATTGCTGGGTGCGTCAGGCGAATCGCAGGGCACCTTTGGACGTGCAAAACGGTGCCTGATGATTTTCATGTGGGGTGGGCCTTCACACATTGATTTGTTTGATATGAAACCGCAAGCGCCCTCGGAGGTACGCGGCATTTTTAAACCCATCGCCAGCAAGGTGCCGGGTATTCGCATTAGCGAATTGTTGCCGAACCTTGCGCGGCACACGGACAAGCTCGGCTTCATCCGGTCCGTAACGCACAGCGACAGCAATCATTCCACCGGTGCGCACTGGATGCTCACTGGCCACAAGCATCCGCTGTCCAAGGAAAATTTTGGCGCTCGACCCACGGATTATCCGCACATGGGTTCGGTGATTAGCAAATTGGCCCCGGCGAACAACGGGCTGCCTTCATTCGTTGCGTTGCCGCAGGTGATTGGCACCACGGCCGGCTTTGTGACTCCCGGACAGAACGGCGGCTTTCTTGGCCGGCGCTTTGACCCGTTTGTGATTGATGAACATCCGGACAAACCAGATTTTAAAGTGCCCGGCATGCGACCCACGGAAGGCTCGGACGCGGGGCGTATTCGCGCGCGTGTTGGGCTCTCTCGCCGCTTCGATGAATTCCGCCGCGAAATCACCGCCACACTCGACCATGCCGACTTAGACGCCGTCAACCAGCGTGCTTACAACCTGCTT
The DNA here is from genome assembly GCA_965659445.1 of Limisphaerales bacterium. GTDB lineage: Bacteria > Verrucomicrobiota > Verrucomicrobiia > Limisphaerales > UBA1100 > UBA1100. The sequence goes on from CBFHWX010000093.1 coordinate 8,194, forward strand.
ACCTCTCCCAAGGTGGCTGCGGCTTTTAATCTTGCCGCTGAGGGCAAGGCCGAGCGTGAACGCTATGGCATGCAGCCTTTCGGCCAAAGCCTGTTGATGGCGCGGCGCCTGTTGGAGTCCGGCGTGAAGATGGCCACCGTTTATTGGCATCGGCAGGAGCCGCCACAGAAATATTCGTGGGACACGCATGCCGATAATTTCAACCAACTCAAGGACCGGCTCGTGCCTCAGATTGACCAGCCCCTTGCACACCTGCTTGATGATTTTAAAAAACGGGGACTGCTCGACGACACGCTCATCGTGTGGAACAGCGAATTTGGTCGCACGCCGCGCGTGAACAAAAAAGCCGGCCGAGATCACTGGGGAAAATGCAACACCATTTGGATGGCCGGAGCTGGCGTGCCCGGCGGCCAGCTATACGGAAAGAGCGACAAGACCGCTTCTGAGCCCGTGGAGGACGCCGTGTCGCCCTCGGAAATCGCTGCCACCATTTACCATCTTCTTGGCCTCGATTCCGCTCGGCTGATCCGCGATCAACTCCAGCGCCCTTTCCCGCTCGCTGAGGCAAAGCCCCTGCTGAAATATTTAGGTAGTTAAACAAATGATATTGCGCCATCTAACGCTCATATTGTTCTTCGCTTTTGCAAGTATCGCGCTCGCAGGTAAGTCCAATATTATTCTTATCGTGGGTGATGACTTCGGCAACGAGAGGATCTCCTATTACGGGGCGAATAACATCCAGACTCTACATATTGCCAAGGGTGATGCCCGCCCCCAATACAGCCCCTGCACAAGGCCAATGCATGGGATCGTAAACCAAAAGAATCACAGAAACCCAAGCGCGCGAATCGAAAGAACCAGAAAAAAACGGAAACAAATAAATAAAGGAGGAGTGAAATATCATGGCTAACAAAGACAAACGAAAAGAAACGAAAAAAACACCGAAATTAACCAAGGCCGAAAAGAAGAAGCGGAAAAGAGAAAAGAAGGGGAAGTGATGGGAATGCCTTGGCATTTGAAAAAGGTAGCTGCGTTAATTTCCTTTCTGTTCGTTTTTGTAGCTCACGCAGAGAAGGATCCCAATATACTCTTCATCATGGCCGACGACCTTGGCTGGATGGACTTGGCCTGCCAAGGCAATAAGTTGGTGGAGACGCCGCACCTTGACCGGCTGGCCAAGCAGGGTATGCGGTTCACCAGTGCGTATGCGGCGGCGCCGGTTTGTTCGCCGACACGATGCGCGGTGCTTACTGGACAGGCGCCTGCCCGCATCGGACTCACCACGCATTTACCTGGGATGTTTTTCCCTAAGGATAACCGCCCGCAACCGGCCGTCCTCACCAAGCAACTTGGCACGAAGTACGTGACCATAGCCGAGCGTATGCGTGAAGCGGGTTATAAGAGTGCTTTTCTGGGTAAATGGCATATTGCACCGAGTGTTGGGAAGGGAGGAAGGGTGGCTCAAGAGCTTTCGCCTGCCGGACAGGGCTTTGATATTAATATTGGTGGCACTTCTTACGGTGGCCCGCCCAGTTTCTTTTCACCGTACCGCAACGGGGAACTGAAAGACGGGCCCGAGGGCGAGTATCTTCCTGATCGTTTGGTGGATGAGACGATTAATTTTATTGGAAAGAATAAGTCCAAACCGTGGATGACGCACCTGTGGTTTTACACTGTGCATTGGCCGATGCAAGCGCCTGAACCCTTGCTAAAAAAATATGCCAACCGCAAGGGGCCTGGCCTGAATGACACGCGATACGGAGCGATGATTGAGGCCATGGATGCGGCGATCGGCAGGTTGCTCAAGGCACTGGATGAAATGGGTGAGGCAAAAAACACACTACTTATTTTTACCAGCGACAATGGTGGCTTTGCCGGGGTGTCTGATTGTCGGCCGCTGCGGGAATCAAAGGGACACCTTTATGAAGGCGGCATTCGGGTGCCGATGATTGTGCACTGGCCGGGAAAAGTGAAACCCGGCACGCTGTGTGATACCCCTGTGATCAGCATGGACTTTTATCCGACCTTTCTTGAATTGGCCGGTTTGAAGCCCGGCAAGCAACCCATCGACGGCGAAAGCCTCGTGCAGCTTTTCA
>CBFHWX010000094.1:0-286 GCA_965659445.1 Limisphaerales bacterium
AATTCGCCGAGGTGCAGCGCATCAATGTCGATGGCACTTGGCTTGCCTGCCGCGAGGTGCTACCTCACATGAAAGAGAAGCAGTACGGCCGTATCATCAATATGGCCAGTGCCCTTGGCCTTATTGCCATCCCAAACCGCACGCCTTATGCCACGAGCAAAGGCGGCGCAGTACAGCTCACCCGCGCACTCGCGATCGAGCTGGCCGGGGAAGGGATCACCGTGAACGCCATTTGCCCGGGGCCTTTCCTGACCCCGATGAATATCCCCATTGCTGATACCGAGGA
>CBFHWX010000094.1:296-10109 GCA_965659445.1 Limisphaerales bacterium
TGGGGCGACCTGAGCGAGATTCAGGGATCTGCCATCTACCTTGCCAGCGACGCGGCCAGCTATACCACAGGAGCCATGCTAAGTGTTGATGGCGGCTGGACAGCGCAATAATTCGTGCCATTGCCCGAATAACCGCTTGCTGCTATCGTCGAAATGTAATGCAACGTTGGCTTTTCATTCTGATAATGGCGTCTTCTTTGGCGATTAGCCAAGCTGCCCCAGTCACTGAATTGCCGTGGTCGTTTGAGGCGCTTTCCGCCCAACCGCTTCCAAAAAACAAGCAGTCTGAGTGGCCAAAATCACGCCTCGATCACTTCATACTTTCGCGCATCGAGTCAAGAGCTCTACTGCCCGCAAAACCGGCCGATGAGCGTGTATTGTTAAGGCGTTTGTACTTTAACCTCATTGGGCTGCCGCCCACGACGGAACAATTGGCCGCCTTTCGCATACGCACCTCAAAAGATCGATCGGCAGCCATCAAACAGGAAATCAACTCACTGCTCTCCTCCCCGCATTACGGAGAACGCTGGGCGCGACATTGGCTGGACTTGGCACGGTACACGGACAAGACGGCCAGCTGGCTCAACTCCACCGCCGCCGCATGGCGTTATCGTGACTGGGTGGTGCAGGCGCTCAACCGTGATCTTCCCTACAATGACTTCGTTAAACAGCAACTGGCCAACGACCTCATAGAGGGAGGCGATCCAAAGAACAACGCCGCGCTTGGCTACCTCGGCCTGAGCCCGACCTACTGGAAGGAACTGCAGCTGCCACCTGAGATCATCAAGACCACCGTGGCTGATGAATGGGAGGAGCGCATGGACGCGGTAGGTCGCACGTTTCTCGGTCTTACTCTGGGCTGCGCGCGCTGCCATGACCATAAATTTGAGCCCGTCACGCAGGCGGATTACTATGCCATTGCCGGCGTGTTTGCCAGTGTGCGTATTGCTGACCGACCGATGGTTGATAAAAAACTTTGGGCGCCCGTCACCACGGCACGTTCCAAGGTGGCCGGGTTGGAAAAGAAGGTCGCAGCGTTGAAAAAGAAAAAGCCCGCTGCCAACAAAGCCGGCACAGCAGTGAAGACTCCAACCTTTGCCAAGAACTATTCCGCGGCAATCGTGAAATTGAAGCCCATAATTTACGAGTCATTAAATGAAATACCTGCAACGCTTACCGTGGAAAAAGGCGTTGGCATCTCGGCAGATAACTACGCAACACTTAAGGAGGGTCGATTGCACGCAAAAGTGAAGGATTTGGCCAATGCGTATACTATCGCTTTTTGGTTTCGAAACGATTTGCCCAACAAGGCTCGACCGGTGACAGGCTATCTCTTTTCACGCGGTCCCAACGGCGGTGCGCGCGCTCCCGGCGACCATCTCGGTATTGGTGGCACCGCAACACAAGCAAGTGGCAGGCTCTTCCTCTACAACGGTGATGTTGCCAAGGGATTTCTTGGTGGCAAAACCATCATTACCCCTGGTACGTGGAACCACGTGGTCCTCGCACGCAATGGCAATCACGTAACCGCCTGGTTGAACGGTGCAACCCAGCCGGAATTCGAAGGAGACATAAAAGCTACCGCCAAGGACTCGAAGGAATTTTTCCTCGGAGGCCGGAATGAGCGTTTTGCCCTGATGAATGGTCGCCTTGCGCATATGGTATTTTTAAATCGGACAGTGAACTCTACCGAGGCACAGCAACTTCATGTAGCCGCCGGCCAGCCAGTTGGCTCAATCACCGAGCCACTGGAAAAAATTACGCCGTTGGTGGCAAAGGCGGATCCCAAGGAGGAAATTACGAAACTGGAAAAACAAATTGCCGCGATTAAAAAATCCACCCCCCATTATGATGTGCCCATGGTGAGTGGCGTGGCCGAGGCAGCCTTGTTTGTGAATCCCAAGAGTAATGGTACCCATGGTACAGCGCTTGATTACAAGAAAGGTAAAGCACGTGATTTACCGATCCACAAGCGTGGCAACCCAAACGTGCCCGGTAAGACTGTGCCACGCCGATTCCTTGGCGCATTTCCAGTGAAAGCCAATTTTCCAAGGCGCTTCGAGCGAGGCAGCGGTCGTCTGGATTTGGCTGAAGCCATAGTTGAGGAGGCGACCCCTTTGTCTGCCAGAGTAATTGTCAATCGTGTGTGGCAGCATCACTTCGGCCGCGGACTTTGCCCAACTCCTAGTGAACTGGGTCATTCCGGTGAAGCACCCACACATCCCGTTCTACTAGAGGACCTTTCAGCCCAATTCGTGGAAAACGGGTGGTCCCTAAAGTGGCTGCACCGTGAGATTTTGAATTCTGCCACGTGGCAACAGAGCATCCACAATCCTGAGGCACAAAAGGCGGATCCGGCCAATGAACATTTGGCCCGCATGAACCGCCGCCGGCTCGATGTGGAAGCATGGCGCGACGCGATGCTGCACGCCAGCGGTCAACTCGACCTTAAGCTCGGCGGCGAACCCAAAGACCTCAACACCAAAGACAACCGCCGTCGAACCCTTTACGGCGCTATCCACCGCCGCGAGCCCAACCAGTTCCTACGCATCCATGATTTCCCAGACCCCACCGCGCACGCACCCACTCGCCCGCAGACTATCACGCCTTTGCAACAGCTCTTTACGTTAAATGGTCCATTTATCCATCAGCAGGCCAAATCACTTGCCGCCAACTTAATGAAGCAAAAGGAAACCAATGGGCGCATCCACGGGGCTTATTTGAAATTGTTTCAACGAGCCCCGCGTGAAACCGAGTTGAAAATTGCCGGAAACTTTCTTAACGGAAAGGAAGACGATGCCTCCGCATGGACTCAATACGCCCATGCGCTCCTGGCTGGAAATGAGTTTCAATTTATTGACTGATGAATGAATCCTTTAACATCAACCGCCGCGCCGCCCTTGCCCGCATGGGTGCGGGCATGGGGACGTTGGGGTTATTAAATTCGCTACAAGCGGCTACGGGTATGGCTCCGCACTTTGCGCCGCGCGCCAAGCGGGTGATTCACCTCTTTATGAATGGCGGCCCCTTTGGTCCGGATTTCCTAGATCCCAAGCCGGCCCTAAAAACCTATGAGGGACAGCGTCCGGAGGGGACGGATTTGCGCACGGAACGGCCGACGGGCGGATTGCTCAATGCTCCTTATAAATATACGCGGAACGGGCAAAGCGGATTGCCGGTGAGCGAGTTGCTGCCGCACACGTCGAAATTTGCCGATGACCTGTGCGTATTGCGATCGGTGCACACGGATAACCCGAACCACGGGCCAGCGCTGTTGCTGATGAATAACGGCACCATGACCCCAAAGGTGCCCAGCATGGGCGCGTGGATGAGCTATGGTCTCGGCACGGAAAACACCAACCTGCCCGCCTACATTGTGCTGTGCCCCGGACGGCCGGTACGGTTTTCCATTTTGTGGAACAGTGCGTTTCTGCCCCCTCAACATCAGGGCGTGTACATCAATCATTCAAAGATTGCGCCCAAGGAAATGATCCCGTGGCTGCGAAACTCGAAGCTCAATCCTGCCACCCAGCGCAAGCAGCTCGACCTCATGCAGGCACTCAATCGCGAACACCTCGCTCAACAACGGAGCTCGCCCGATCTTGCCTTGCAAGGCCGCATTGAGGCCATGGAGACGGCGTACCGAATGCAGTTTGCCGCCACCGATGCCTTCGATATAGCCAAGGAACCGTCGAAGGTGCGCGAAGCCTACGGCAAGGGGCTCTTTGCCAATGGTTGTCTATTGGCACGGCGACTTTCAGAGCGCGGAGTTCGCTTCATTCAGGTGTATTATGGCAACGGCCAGCCATGGGACACACACAGTAATCACAATAAAACCACACCGAATCTCGCAAAGAACATTGACCAACCCATCGCCGCATTATTAGGCGATTTAAAATCACGCGGATTATTGGAAGATACCCTCATCGTGTGGGGCGGTGAATTCGGCCGCACCCCCGTCAGTGAAAACGGTAACGGACGCGACCACAATCCGCACGGATTCATGATGTGGTTGGCCGGTGGCGGGGTTAGAGGTGGAATGACCTACGGTGAGAGTGATGATTTCGGATTCAAGGCCATGCATAACCGTATGCACATCCACGACCTCCACGCCACGCTTCTACACTTGCTGGGCATCGACCACGAACGCCTTACATACCGCCATGCTGGCCGCGATTTCCGGCTGACAGACGTCCACGGTCACGTGGCGAAAGAGATTTTGGCGTAACTACTTCTTCTTTGGCTCTAGCTTCTTCAGGTACTTCACCGGTTCCTTGGTGAACTTTTTCAAGCATGGCTTGCAGCAGAGTTCGACGCGTTGATCTTTGTGCGTGAACTTGTAGGGCTTACCCATAGAACCAAGCTTGTTGTCTGAAACCAGACAAATATTGAGTGGATACTCCTTGAGCTTGGATTTGGAGGCGAAGCCAGACGTGCCAAGAAGCAGCGTCAGAGCGATCACGATGTAGTGTGTTTTCTTCATTTTGTGTTTTATAATAAGATTACCATTGAAAATTCAGGCCGGCGCCGAAGCTGTGGTCGGAATGAAGCCCGCCGGTTAGCGACCAGCGCTTGTTAAGGCGATACTTTAGGCCCGTATTCCACTCCCATTCGGTGCGAGTGTCATATTCCAGTTCGTTAATCCAACTAAGCCGACTAGTGAGTTGGAGTTCGCGGGACAGGCCGTTGCGCACATCGCCTTCGGTGTCGAGTGTGACCTCGCCGTACGTGAGGAACGGCAACCTATGTTGTAGGCCGGAAAAGGCGCGATCTCGCGTATCATGTTCATTGGTAAAGCGATAGCCGGTTACTGTCGACCAATCGCGGTTGATGTAGCGCTTCCAATTGAGATCCAACTCATATGCGTCTTCATCAAAACTGTTTTCCCAGTCGACGCCTACGCGATGCTTGTTGTTAAACCAAGCAGCGCTGCCCTCGGTGAAGTTACTTTGTAACGTACTATCCAATGTGAACTGCCATGGATTTACGTGCTTCAGGTTCAATTTGGGTTGGTGATCTGGTCCCTGCTCAGCGTAGCTGATCACCCGAGTCATGCCGGCTTTCATATGGTACAGCAGGTGACAGTGAAACACCCAGTCGCCCTCTTCGTTGGCCAGAAATTCAATCGAAGCTTTGCCCATGGGCGGCACATCCAAGGTGTGCTTCAGGGGCGCGAAGTCACCCTGCCCATTGAGTAACCGGAAAAAGTGACCGTGCAAATGCAGTGGATGATGCATCATCGTGTCATTAATGAATCGCATCCGCACCACCTCGCCGCGCGTCACACGGATAGTGCTCTCCTCTTTTATCGTCTTGTCGTTGAATGACCAAACGTAGCGCTGCATGTCACCGGTAAGACGTAGTTCAAGCTCCCGTACTGGCGTGCCAGCTGGTGGGGCGGTGGATGTGCGTGCCTTGAGGGCTAAATAAGGGGCCAATGGCCGAGCCGGTTCAGTGTCCCCGGGCTCTTCTTCATCCAGTCCGGCCAGCATCCAATCCATGCTATATAGCTGCGGCTTGGGGATCGTCTTGACCGAGTGCTGCTTGCCCACGCCGAGAAACATGGACGCATGTCCGGAACCATCTTGTGCGGTGGCCCGTATCTCATATCGACCGCCTTTCGGTACGGTCACGATGACGTCATATGTCTCACCCATACCCATGAGTAATCTCTTCCGTTCAAAGGGGTGCACCGGCATCCCATCGGCCGCTACTACCCTGAGAGGGCCGGTGGCTGAGTGCACATAAAAGTAAGTGGCGGCACCCGCATTGATTAGCCTCAGCTTCACCCTTTCGCCTGCTGCGCCGGCAAGTTGTGTGCGCTGAGTACCGTTGGCCCAGAAGGCATCATAGGCCACATCCGAAATATCCATCGGTGGCATGTTTGCCCATTGGTTTTGGAGATACTCCCCGAGCATCCCTGCGCGGTGCGCACCCAAAACACTTTGCTGATTCCCCTTTCTGATGGCATACCATTCATCACTGCGGCGCAATGAGCGCATTACTTCATTAGGATTCTCATTGGTCCAATCGCTGAGTAGCACCACATGTTCACGGTCAACGACAGGTTCATCTGGATCCGGCTCTAATGGTTTCACCACGATTCCGCCATACACACCGCGTTGTTCCTGTAATCCCACGTGTGAGTGGTACCAATAGGTGCCCGCGTGTTTCAGTTCGAATTCGTAATCATGGAAACCACCCGGCGGAATGGCCGGCGTGTTCAGCATCGGCACGCCGTCCTCCTTATTTGGCACTAACAAACCGTGCCAATGTAGCAACGTCTTTTCCTTTGGTAACTTATTGTGCACACGGATGCGCGCGGTGTCACCCACTCTAAAACGTAGCACTGGCCCCGGAATAGAGCCATTAATCATCAGAGCGGTAACCGGCTTTCCTGCGGGTGAAATCGTTTTTTCGGCAATCGTTAGTTCATACCGCACCACGGCCGATTGGGCGAATGCAGTACTGGTTAGGGCCGCGGTCAACACGGCCAATTTAAGTTGTATCTTCATATGTTTATCGTCTCAAACTCAGCACTAATAAGGCGTAGTAAAGGCAGGAAATTCCTCTTGGAATCCTATTGAATTTGCATCAGCTCAAAAGCCGGCCAGCAAAGAACTTGCAGCCGGATGTAATCAGAGACGATAAACCGAGAAACGATGCCGCAAGGGCGGTTCAAGAAAACTAGTGCGGCTGAAGGCAAAGGACCGCATCTCTAGCGGAATCAATCTGTAAGGTGTTTGGGTGGCCGCTTGGGAAGTCATGGCCACCGGATTGGTTGGTAAATCTTGCTTGGCCTGGAACAGTCCCTCGTGCACAGCACTCTCGCAATTGCAAGGGCTCGGAGTTGAGGAATCAGCAGGCTCCGGTGTCTCGGATGTTTCAGCAATGGTACAGCAGCTCAAGGATTCCTGAGAATCGGCCGCCGGCTTCTGCGCATCACAGGCACATAATGGGTTGGCCAAAACCAACATCATTATAGCTGCCATTACGCTGTGCCACCAAACAGTCACCGACAAAGGTTAACTTGTCCGCTTCTCAATGTCAAATTCACTAACCTTCACGACTTGCCTCTCCTCGTTCGACCACGCATCATCCGCCCTCCATGATTGGACAAAGGCTGGCTAAAAAAATACGTGTTGGGGAACGAGTGTATGGAACCTGCACCGTGAGCCCAACACCGGTTTGGGTGAACGCAATCGCAACTGCGCGGCCGGATTTTGTGTTCATCGATACGGAACACAACACGCTGGACCGCACACAAGTGGGCTGGATGTGCCAAACTTATTCGGCGCTTGGGATTGTGCCCATCGTTCGCATTCCGTCTCCGGATCCGTTTTTGGCCACATCCACTCTCGACGATGGTGCGCTGGGCATCGTGGCACCGTACATCGAAACCGTAGCGCAGGTGGACGGGCTGCGAGGCGCGGTAAAGCATCGGCCGTTAAAGGGAGGGCGATTATCAGATCGACTTTCAGGCAAAAGCGTTTCCACGGAGATTGATGATTACATCCACAAGCGCAACGCCAACAATGTGCTCATCATCAACATCGAAAGCCAGCCGGCGATTGATGCGCTGGATGACTTACTGACTGCGCCGGAGGTGGATGGAGTGCTCATCGGGCCGCATGACCTTTCGTGCAACTTGGGCATTCCCGAGCAGTACGATGCGCCGGAATTTCTAGCCGCGGTGCAAACCATTTTTGACAAGGCGCGTGAACATGACCGTGGCGCCGGGATGCATTTCTGGGGCGGGGTTGATCAGCAGGTGCGTTTTCTCGAGATGGGCTGCAATTTCATGATCCACAGCGCGGATCTTTTGCTTGTCCGCGATCATCTCACCAGCGAACTCAATGCCATACGCGCGCGCATGGGCGATCTGCCTCAGGGCGAAGAAGGTCCGGGTTTAACAATTTAGCCGAGTGGCTTTTTCTGGGAGTGAGACCCATCCATTAGCGTAACTTTTGTTGAGGGCGCGCGTCTTTTAGTGTATAGAAAGCTACAGATGATCAAGTCATTCAACCACTGTTTCAGCGCGTTTATTTACTTCTGCTTTCTGGCTGGCGGGAGAGGTGCTGTAGCAGCTGAGCACACTGCGGACGGCTTGGCTTTTTTTGAGAAGAAAATCCGGCCGGTTCTGGTGGATAGTTGCTACAAGTGCCACTCGGCCAACAGCGAAAAGCTAAAGGGCGAGTTGCTGCTCGACACCCGCGCGGGCATCCGCAAAGGCGGCGGATCAGGCCATGCTGTGGTTCCAAAGAATCTGGAGCAGAGTCTACTCATTGAGGCAATCCGTTATGAGGATGAAGACACGGCAATGCCTCCCAAAGAAAAGCTGCCTGCTTCAGTAATCGCTGATTTTGAAAAGTGGATCATGATGGGGGCTCCTGACCCGCGCGAAAACAACGCGGCGATCGAAAAACCGAATTGGAAAAAATCAAGAGACCACTGGGCATTCAAAGCGCCAAAACAGCCAGACCGCCCTAAGGTAAAGGATGGCAACTGGGCACGCACTGATATAGACCGATTTATTCTGGCCCGGCTGGAAAAACAATCACTGAAACCGGCCGGCCAAGCGGATCGACGCACACTCATTCGCCGTCTCTTTTTTGATCTGAACGGCGTGCCACCGCAACCGAAGGAAGTGGAGGCCTTTGTGGCGGACAAAGATCCGAAGGCATTTGAAAAACTGGCAGACCGATTGCTGGCCTCTGAAAGTTTTGGCGAACGCTGGGGACGCCACTGGCTCGATGTAGCCCGCTACGCTGAATCGAGCGGTAAAGAAGCGAATCTGGCCTATCCCCATGCCTGGCGCTACCGAGATTACGTGATCGACTCCTTTAATGCGGACAAACCCTACAACCAGTTCATTCGTGAACAGCTAGCCGGCGACCTGATGACCGCCCGCGACGACGGCCACCGTGCCGAACTGATGACGGCCACCGGTTTTCTGGCACTGGGACCCAAGTCACACAATGAACGCAACCGGATGCAGTTTACTGTGGACCTGGTGGATGAACAAATTGAAACCATGTCGCGATCCATGCTGGGACTCACCGTTGCCTGCGCCCGTTGCCACGATCACAAGTTCGATCCCATCCCCCAACGCGAGTACTATTCGCTGGCCGGGATTCTCTATAATACCGAAACCTATTTTGGTACCATCGAGGGGCCAGGAAACCGTCGGAGTTCACGCCTGCTAAACCTGCCGGCCGAAACTGCTGATATTTCGGGGCGAACATTGACAGCCAGTGAAAGAGCCCGGCTTGAAAAGGCGTTAGTCGATGGCAAAAAAGCACGCGACGAACTCGTTGCTCAGGCACGGCGGGAGCGAAGAGACGGTTCGGGCGACATTCAGCGCACCCTTTTCCGCACCCGCGCAGCCAGCAGCCGAGTCAGTAACCTTAATGAACAACTCAGTGGTTACACCGCCAGTGGACAATCCATTCCACGAGCCATGGGGGTAAAGGACCGCGGGTTTGTGCGCGAAACACGCCTCCTGGAACGTGGAGAAATTGATCAACCGGGCGAAAGGGTTGGCCGCGGTTTTGTCTCCATCGTGAACCCCGATTTCAAGCCCTTCTTTAACCGGCGCGGCAGTGGCCGCAGGCAGATGGCTGAATGGATTGTCAGCCCCGGCAATCCGTTAACCGCCCGAGTCATGGTCAACCGCATCTGGCATCATCTTTTCGGGCAGGGACTAGTGCGCAGCATGGATAACTTCGGTTCCACGGGCGATGCCCCCAGTCACCCCGAACTGTTGGATCATCTGGCCCTGCAGTTTGTGGATCAGAATTGGTCCATCAAGAA